>NZ_JNKH01000041.1:0-30750 GCF_000701985.1 Butyrivibrio sp. WCE2006
AAAAAATATATAGAAAGCCAGCGCACGGATGACCACAAAAGAAAATATGAAAAAACCGGGCGATACAGCAAAGTAAAGCGCTGAGGGTCAGCGATTCATCCCCCACCGACTATGTCGGAAGGAGTTTTCTCGCTGATACATCATAAAAACAAAATAGCCTATTTTACAACCATAGATTAGCTCATATTATAATAAGTCATATCAACTATTGAAACAATCCGTTATAAGTATCAAAACACAACTGGGTTGTTAGCATTGGCTCCAAATGTAGTATTTACACTGCCTAGTGCTGCAGCCGGAATTACGGTAAATCAGGCACTTAAGGAGCCTGATAAATATCATATAGACAAAGTAGAGTTTGGAAAATTACTTGCATTCGAGTTTAGAAATGAGACAGATGCAGAAATTACTATTATACTGGATATGGATAATTATCTGGTCGGAGCAGAGATTTATGGTGATCTGGCCAGAGAAATGATTTATATTATTACAATGATAATATATGGACGTATGACTATGGAGATTATTATGGGAACAATCTGGGCATTCCCCACACAGACAGACGGACTTGTGGAAATGTTAGCATCAAAGCTTCATAGTGATATGCCAAAAATGTAAAAAACGAGGGAAGATGGTGGAGAAAAAAGTTACAATTATTGGGGCAGCAATAACAGATGTACATGCAGGGCCTGTTTCAAGTAATTTATTTGAAGCAGGCTCTGTGCCTGTAGAAAATATGGCAGTAACATACGGCGGGGATGCTCTGAATGAAGCTGTAATGCTTTCATCTCTTGGCGTAGATAGTGAACTGGTATCTGTTGTCGGTGACGATGAAAACGGTAAAAGGATACTGAACTACCTAAAGAGCAGCGGCATAAATACAGATAAAATAACTGTATGCGATGGCATGACAACCGGAATGAATATCGTTCTAAATGATGCATCCGGAGAGCGGTTCTTCATAACTAATCCCAGGAGCAGCTTAAGACGGTTGTCAGTAGAGCATATTTTACCTCACGCCGATGAATTTGCAGATATTGTCTGCTTTGCCAGCATGTTTGTATCACATGAACTTGGGATAAAGGAAATGAGAAAAGTGTTTTCCAAAATCAAAGAAAAGCCCAGCAGAGTCCTTATATGTGATATGACAACTGCAAAAAAGGGAGAAAATATCCGAGACATAGCAGAGCTCCTGGAATATATAGACTATATCGTACCTAATGAAAAAGAGGCAGCGCTTCTCACAGGAGAAAGTGACATTTATAAAAATATTGATATTTTTCGCGCTCATGGAGCCAAAAATGTTGTTATCAAGTGTGGAAGTGCCGGCTGTGTTTACAGCGATGGAAAAGTGACCAAAAATGTCCCTTCCTTTAAAGTATCAGCCATTGATACTACAGGTGCCGGTGACAGTTTTGTAGCAGGGTTCACATATGGACTACTCAAAGGATCAGATATTCATACTTGTTGCAAATATGGAAATGCTGTTGCTTCTTATGTCGTAGAGCAAATCGGAACTACCGGAATAAAATTGTCTGACGATGATATAGGAACACGAATGTAAGATAAAAAGAATCGCAGCTTTCTTATGATAGTCTGTCATTTGACCTATAAAAGATCAATGTATAATTGCATCCTGTATCACATTATTGTTTTTATGCGTTCAAGCGCTTCTGCAAGAACGCTTCTAGGACAGGCAACATTAAGTCTTATAAAGCCCTCTCCTCCCTTACCAAAGTCAGTTCCTTCTGAGACACGTATATGTGCCTCTTTGAGTAGCTTATTAGCAAAGTCCTCATAAGCGGAACAATCTATCCATGCAAGATAAGTTCCCTCAGGCTTCATCATGACAAGCTTTGTGCCTTCCAGTTCTTTTCGAAGAAGCTCCATATTGCCTTCTATATATGAAAGAAGCTCTGTAAGCCATTTCTCACCATAGTTATAGGCTGCTTTTGTGGCAGCAATTCCCATCTTGTTAAGCCCGAAGGCGCCGGTTACATAGGCCTCTCTTTTAATTTTTCTGAGTATTTCTTTGTTTGAAGATATTATATTAGCAGCCTGAATCCCTGCTATATTGAAGGTTTTTGTGGGAGCAGTAAGTACCACGCAGTTATCGCCGGCAATTTTTGCCATAGGAATATGACTGTTTCCATATAAAATGAGGTCAGAGTGGATTTCGTCACTTACAATGAAAACATTATGACTTTTGCAGATTTCTGATACCTTTTGAAGCTCTTCTTTAGTCCAGACACGTCCTCCCGGATTGTGAGGTGAACACCATACGAGGATTCTGACCTTATCCTCAATGATCCTTTTTTCCATATCCTCAAAATCCACTTCGTAATGACCGTCGTTATTTTTAAGGGACTCTATTGTGAGCTTTCTGCCGTTACCCTCAACGCAACGCCTAAAAGGTCCGTACACCGGCTCGAAAATCATAACATGGTCATCAGGATCAGTAAGCACTCGGACAGCGTAAGAGATTGCAAGCACAACTCCCGGGAGTTTGAGTATCTGATCACTTGTTATACTCCAATCAAAACGCTTACCAAACCAGTTTATTACAGCTTCATCGTATGCGTCATCTGCCTCCGAATAGCCATATAATCCGGTGGAGGCGACACGAACCAATTCGTCTGATACCTCAGGTGGACATTTAAAATCCATATCCGCAACCCACATGGGAATCAGATCATCTATTCCGTCTATTTTCGTATATTTAATGTCATCAGGGGTATTTCTGTCTGTTAGACAGTCAAAGTCATACATATTCTTTGTTCCTCCACTTAACCTTATAATACAAAAAAGCAAGCGCAAAACATAGCACAGCGATTATCGCAAACCATGTGATAATAGTAACTGCAGGCTGCTCATATACCTTCAAAAAGAAATATGGTCCGTCCATTATCCGTGCAGCATTCAGCACAAGGGCAATCACTCCATAAAGAAGACTTGCTGCCGCCGGCCAGATTATTGTGAAAAATGGTAGCTTCTCTGACTTTTCTAAAAAAAGAAGAGAGATTACTGACAATAGAGGTCCGATAAAATGGTTGATTGGTGCAACGTCATTAAAAAAGTAATATGCGACTCCTCCCTCGGGAGCTAAAACAAAAGCCGCTATCAAAAATGTGACCGTGAGCGCCACTGCACTTATGAAATGAGCTACGGTAAGAAGCTTTGGAAATGTTCTTCCCTTCACAACATAGTAAATAACAAACCCTGAAACAACCATCTGCATTACATTGCTGTCAACTGTATACCATGTAAAAAGTCCAAACCGGAAGACATAAATATCGTGGATAAATGCTAAAATTTCAAGTACCACCAGTACAAGGTTTACATAAAAAACTGCTCTGTCTTCGCTTTTTATCATACTCATAACATATCCCCTTTTTAATCCTTACCCAAATCTGTAGATATTAACTATTACAAAGCCTGCGATCAATCCTGTTATTAGTCCGGAAAAATGCCCAATAGAATCTATCTTTTTTGAGGTTGTCATAATCACTAGCAAAACTATTGTTGGAATCATGGCTTTTAATGACGCAATCCCCCTCATGGAAACAACGATCACCATATATATGCCAAGAAGTCCGCATATTACACCTGAAGCGCCAATACTAAAGGTAAATGGCGAATTCTTTTTGTGAATTCTTGCCGAAACTGTTCCACCCAAAATCATGATGAGAAAATAACAGATTGCATATAGCCCGGGCTTTAGCGCATACTCCAAAGCCTGCCCTATGTTGTATAGGGAGTACATATTGCAGACAAGATGCAGAAAGTCCTTCTGCGAAAACGCACTTGATATGATTCTGTAATATTGTCTCTCTTGTAGTGTATTTATATAAGAAGATCCAACGCTTTGAATACTAAGTACTTTAATATTTAAAAGTATGAAAACTATGACATTTATTCCGATTATCCCATAGGTGACCGGATATTCTATTAATTCCATTCTTCTCCATTCTTGGAACGTCAGCCTCAGTGACGTAAATGATGTTGCTCCTTCCATATCACTCTGGCGCGCAAGCATATTTTCGATTGTGATATTTAAGAATCCTCCCCCTTAATTATAGAAAAAAAGATGATGCACTGCCACAAAAAAACAATGCATGACGGCTTTTCTTAATGTTCCAGCACCTGAGAATACCATATAGGTCTGAAATACCATAGTTCCAAACATAGTAAGGAAAACCATACCATGAGTAAAATAGCGAAAAAAGAACCATTATGTGAAGAAATTGCAGGAAAAGGATGCGGCCTTAAGAAGGTCCTTGATATTGTCGGAGGCAAATGGAAGATTATGATTCTCTGTGTCATCGACAATAAAGAGGTTGTTAGATACGGCGAGCTTAGCCGCACTGTCAGCGGAATTACCAACACCATGCTTGCACCTTCACTTAAAGAGCTTGATGCAGATGGCCTCGTTGAAAGAAAACAGTATGACGAGATGCCTGTACGTGTTGAGTACAATCTCACTGATAAAACAAAAAGCCTCATCCCAATTCTTTTGCAATTAAAGAAGTGGGGTGAGGACAATCTGTGATTTCATTATTTCTTTGTGATTACAGCTATTGCGCAGGGCATTCTTCCATCGACGATATGATATTCTACGTCTGAATATCCCATATCCTCAAAGAATGCCTTGTAGGAATTGAAGTCAAATTGCTGTTTGAATTCAGCTCCCAGAATTTCTACAAACTTCACTGCAATTCCTGCAGAATTCTTCGACTTATTTATATAGGTTGGAATGATTATTTTTCCACCAGGCTTTACTACACGTTCAAGCTCAGCAAGAGCTTTACCCGGATCCGGCAAAAGATGAATTACATTCCCAGCTACAACCTTGTCGAACCTTCCATCTTTGCACTTAATGTTTGTAATGTCAGCCTTCTTGAAGCTGATGTTCCGATAAAGGCTGCACTTTCTGGCTGCCTGCTTGAGCATTCCCTCTGAAAAATCTGTTGCCACAAGGCTCTTACATTTTTCTGCTATATACTGGCTTATTGCCCCAGTACCGCAGGCACATTCAAGCACTTCATCATTTTCATCAATAAACTCTGCTACTCTTTTTCCTGTACCAGAGTAAACCTTGTAATTATATACATTCTCAAATAGATCATAGAGTGGTGATATTTTGTCCCAAAACATGATGTAGTTCCTCTCCCTCCAAAAATTTTTATGGTTATGTAATGATAGCCAATGTATATTCTATCACCATCTACTTGATTGGAGAATATATCGGACCCTGAGCCATTTTCATGCTCAAGGATCCATAGCATCATGTTCTTCAGGTTCTATAATATGCTCTGTTACATCATTATTATCAGTATCATCTGAGCCTTCCACATAAGGCAGGTTGATAAATCCATCAGTATCATCTTCTACAGGGTGGTTTTCAAGTTCATCTTCCTCTCCTAAATCATAACCACCGGTAATTACAGGAACATAGATGCCATCACTGCCCCAAGGTTGAACCATGACGTAGCTTTCATAGAAAGCACCATCAGGGAAAAGCAGATTAATGACAACTCCTTGTTCTGTCTCCTCTTGAAGCTCAATCTTAACTTTTGTTTCATCATCTGAAAGGTTGAGAAGATATCTTGCAGAAGCACTGGGATCAAACAACTTACTGTAGTATCCGTTTGTATCCTGCTTTGCGATTCCGTTAAGGATTTCACCAAGGCCGTTCTTAGTGTAATTAACAGCATTGAAATCCTCAGGATGCTCGCAATAAGCTTTGTTAAAATCCTTTACTGATTCGATATTTTCGCAGAAGTTCATCTCCTCGGAGTCCACCATTACTACACCTTCTCTGTCCTTGGCAAATTCCAAAGTCTCCTGCCATACATATACGTGAGGCTCTGAATCTGCAGCATAGTAGTGCACCTCTGCCTTATTATAATCATCTGTATCGATTATTGTTTTATTGGGAATTTCCTCACTTCCAAACATACTGGGCCATGGGCTTGAATATCCAAAGGATATGGATCCATCCGCATCAAAAAACAAAAGCTCCTCGTCCATCAGATTCTGCATTGCCTTCTCATTTGAATAAGAAACAATTGCATCCGCATTCCTGTCTTCGAAGTCATTAATCCAGTTAGAAAGCAGTTCATCATACGCCGCTCTTTCAGAGTAATCATCACTCTTTTCATTTCCACCAGAAGCACTTGTAAAGAAGCATCCATAGAGAGCAACGCTTACCGCGATCAACATTGTGATAAGCCAGAAGGAAGGCTTTCTATAATTGAATATCTGTATAATTCTTGTTTTTACTCCCACCTCTCCAAAAGCAAGTGAATATGTGATGGCATATCTTCTATGTGTACTGCAATTTAAGAGTGATGTAGCATAGGACTTCTTCTCTTCAAGTGACATATTCTTTATCACGCGCTCGTCGCAGGCAAGTTCAATGTCCTTACAAAACAGTGTAAAGGAAATCCACACAAGAGGATTAAACCAGTGAATTCCAAGAAGAATAAAGCCTATAAGCTTTCTAATGTGGTCATACCTTGCAATATGCGCTCTCTCATGTAAAAGCACATTACCGACAGTCTCCTCATCAAGACCTGAAGGCAGATAAATTGCAGGCTTTATAAATCCAAGAATAAAGGGAGTATCTATAGCATCACACACGAAAACATCATCATGTGCTTTCCCTGCTGCTTTTGCACCATCCCCACACTCATTGTTCTTACCAAGTTTAATAGAAACATTTATATCTTTTTTAATTGAAATAAAGCTCACAACTGCATATAAAGCCACTGCAAAAACGCCGATAATCCATACCATCCAAAGCCATGCAAGAATTTCACTTCTTACAGACAAAACCTCCAGCGCTCCACTATTTGCGCTGGTGGCTATGATCTGTTCATCTGGCAGATAGTCATACTCTGCATCAGAAGGCACTATCATATTATCGCCACCTATAGACGCAGCTCCCACTTCAGAAGCCGGAGTGTAGTCATGATAAGTAACCTCAGGCACTTCTTCATCTTTGTTATCTCCAAGCAAAAGAGATTCTACTGCCCCATTCACATCCGGGAAAATCCCAAACTGTGATTCAACCTGAAAAGGCATGATGAGCTTTAATGCTACAATAGCCCAAAGCACACCCATAAACCACTTAGGTGCCTTCTTTAAAGGAAACCTCAAAAGAATAACTGCTATCATGAGAAATGAGGCTGTTATGCTCATCTCAAGAATTTTAATAAAAACTGTCCCCATACATTTCCCTCCAATTTTCAAGTAATCCAGGTACTGTGAAAGCACCTATTTCTGTAATTCATTTATTTTCCTGCACCATATCCCAACAAAAGCAAGCATTTAATCCTTCGCCTTATCAATGATTTCCCTAATCTCATCAAGCTCCTTTTTTGAGAGCTTCTGACGAGAAGTGAAAGCTGCAAGAAAAGCAGGTAAGGATCCCCCAAATGTTTCCTCTACAAACTCCTCGCTCTTTCTCGTATAAAATTCTTCCTGTGAGATTTTGGATGAGACAACTCCATCCTCATTTTGAAATAAACCCTTCTCGCAGAGTTTCTTAAGAACTGTGTAGGTGGTAGATTTCTTCCACCCGAATTCATCGGTGCAAAGCTTTACAAGCTCTCCCGAACCAACAGGCTCCTTCTCCCATATAAGCCTGGCAAACTGCATCTGAACTTCCCCTAATTCAACTGCCATATTTACCTCCTTGGTCTATTCTGTGTAGACTTCATATTCTGAGTTTACTCTAAATAGACCAAGTTGTCAACCTTTATTCTCTATGGCATCATCCTGAGCTGCAGCCTGTTTATCATAGATCCATTTACGCTGCTCTTCCGTGAGCTTGGTCATCTCCTCCTCATCAAGGGTATTACCCAGATATGACCAGATCTTATTTATAAGTGCATCCCATAGATAGAACTTTTCATATGAAAGAGAATTAAGAGTCTGCTGATCAAGGCTTGAATCACCGTTTATCTTCTTCTCAAGCTCTGTCTGTTTTATCATTGCTTTATCATAAAGATTCTTTATATCAACAGAATTATTTATGTCAGCCATCGTAATGATAGCTCCACTTACACTTTCCTTGTCATCCACGGTACAATTATCCATTACCACATTATAATTTCTTTCTTGACTTCATTCTTCATTTTGTCCCTCCAATATTGAATAAAACCCAAATCCTACTATATACATTATCATTATCCTGCTTTTTTTGTGTTCGAATAACGATAACAAATTATTAAATAAAAAAAAATCTAATATTTGTTTTTTATTATCCTGATTCATAAAATCGTCGTATAATATTTGGAATAGCTAAAAGACGGAGATTTACAAGAATGCAAACTATAAATCATAATGAAAATACCTCCTACTTATCTGAGGATAGAAAATCATCTAAAAAACACAAAAAAGGATTTCCCTTTAAAACACTTATTTTTATTGTGTTAATAATCGCTATATATGTCCTGTTTATTGAAGATGATGACAGTATTGTCCCTGCATCAATTCGTTCAGAGATCACCGGAAAATACTTTGTCTATGATACCCCTGATGTTCCCTCCAAAAGAGAAGATATTTACGTGTTATATTCATCTCTGAACGATGCCGATAAATGCGTATATAATATGTTCCTTGATCTCGTAGAGAATAAAAATATTGAAAAATATGAAAGCGCAGTCTCTATATCTGAAACAAAAAACACAGAGCTTGGCGACGATTATTTATGGAATGTCTTTTATGCCATGTGCTATGACCACCCGGAATACTTCTACCTTCTCATTGATCCTTCTATGGTTGAATGCTATACCGTAGAGAAAAATGATTACATAACCTATATATTCAATATGAAAGATACCGCTACAGACGAAGATCCTATGGTAAAAAAACTTGAACAGGCAGCTGACGATTTTCTTAAAGATATAGATATCACCGCATCTGATGAAGAAATTGAACTGGCGATTCACGATAAGCTCCTGGATACTGTCACATATGACTCCGAAATACTTGAATCAATGGATAAGGATGACTATCAGTGGGATCTGGGAAATACCGCATATGGCGCACTTGTGGCTGACTCTGCCGGAAGAACAAACCACGCAGTTTGCAGTGGTTATGCCTTTGCCTTTGAATATCTGCTACAAAAGTCCGGTATTCCCTGTGCTTACATTACAGGAAGCGCCAACACAATTCCTTCCTCTGAGAAAGATCAGCCTGATCATGCATGGAATGCTGTAAAAATAAATAATAGGTGGTACGAAACCGATGTTACCTGGGATGACAATGAATTTGAGGAGGACGAAGAATTCGCTGCCATGCTGAAAAAAGACACTGAAAAATACTTCAACCTATGCCATCAATATTACAATAAGACAACAAAAGAAATGGAATTTATTCCTGCGACAGATGATACACTTTTCGAAATTGAGGGCTATGAACCTTACAATGCTTCATTTGACACGAAGCATATTCGCTCTACCGAAGGAACAGATGACTTTACCAATTCTCTTATCCCTATAGCAGAATAAAACAAGCTCCATCCGGCAATCTTTTATGCCAGGTGGAGCTTTTCTTAATCAGGAAATAATCTATTTGCGCTTTGAACCCGGATCCTTCATTTTATCGGGACCGACATTATATTTTGCGAATACTTTGCTGTAAAATCCGCTAAATTCCTTTAAATGAGCATTATTAGCGTAATTTTTAGCTTCCATATCCTTCATGATCATGTTCATCCCATACTGAAGGCTATACATTGTAGAAGCCATATTTTGTAATATTTTGAATACATCCACATGATTATTGACGATAAATTCATCGACATCTGCACTTGTAATTCTCATAAGCAGCAAATCCGAGTAAGCAACAACAGTATAGACCGCAGGTTTTCCCCCTGTAAAAAGACCCATTTCTCCAAAATAATCATCTTTTGACTTTATACCCAGAAGTGATTCATCCTTCGTCCCATATTTTGAATACAGTTCGACATGACCGGATACTATTTTATACATATCCATATTGTTTTCACCTTCTCTGATAATTACCGTGCCTTCCGAGACTTTTATAAGCATAGAAACCTCCTCTGCTAAAGTCATAGATTCCTGTTTTTCCTCAGAAAAACGGGAATCGTATTGGACCAGGTCCTCGCGAAGCGAGGGGCGTGTCCTGCCGAAGGCAGGATTTTTGCGGGCGATTTCCGCTTTTGCCCACAAAAAGTCATATTATTTTGTAATTCTTCTAACTGAGTCGCGTTTGATAATTGCAGCTTCATATTCAATATGCTGCCCTTGTTCACCATTGATCATACTATGTAAAAGCGAAATGGTTGTCTCTGCCATTTCTTTTACCGGCTGATATATCGTATCAATTGCCGGAGAATAATATTCCGTAGCTTCTATCCCATCAAAACCTATTATGGATATATTATCAGGTATTTTCTTTCCAAGCATTTCAACTGCTTTGGCTGCTCCTACTGCATAAATATCAGAAAATGCAAATAGTGCAGTCATGTCAGGATTTACCTGCATAAGCTGTTTCATTGCAAGAAATGCACCTCGGTATCCTACACCCGAATTAACGCTTATCCTTCCGACAAGATTCTCATCATAAGGAATCCCACTTTCTTCCAATGCCTTCCTATAGCCTTGAAATCTAAAATAATCCGGAGTGTCTTTAACTGGATTATAGAAAACACCAATCCTTGTATGTCCCATTTCGATAAGGTATTTCGTCCCTTTATAGGCTTCCTTCTCATCATTTATTTTCACGCTGGAATAAATTGTATCGTTTACTTCCGGCAAATCCGCTGTCAATACAACACAAGGCGCACCTAATTGAGCAAACTTATTGTCTTTATATCTGGTCTTCTCCTCTACCCCGAAAAGTATAGCACCGCAAAGATTGTTTCTTACGGACTCGCTTATCATTACCTCAAGTTCATTTTCACCAACCGGAACATAACGGACAAAAAGCTTATATCCTCTGGATTCCATTGCACTATACAGTTCATCGATCATTTTTGAAAAAAAGGGATTGGCAATACTTTTTACAAATACCCCAATGTTATCAGATTTAGTAAGTTTAAGATTTCTTGCACTTTCGTTTGGAACATAGCCATATTCCTCAATTACATCAAGGACCTTCTTCCGAGTCTTATCACTTACGTACCCCGTGTTATTAATAACACGGGATACTGTACCTATACCCACACCTGATAACTTTGCTATTTCTTTAATGCCAACAGTCACAATAATTATTTCCTTTGTTTTCTTTCTATTTACCAGCTGTTTAAAGCTAAGTTACATAGGATTCATTTCTTATTTTGAAGCAATATATGTTGAAAGTTGTGTCTTTACATCTTCAATTATATCATCTATTCCTGCAGATTTAAGCTGACTTCTATATTGTTCAAGTGCAGAATCAACATCATCAGTCTTTCCAAGCATCAGCTGATTCCCTAATTCAGCATTGACATTCGCAACAGCAGATAGCTCAGCACTTACATTCCCTGAATCATACCCAAAACCATCATAAGGATTTTTAATATGATTCTGCATCCATTTTCCTTTGAGTTCATATCTTGCCGGATGCTCTGAATGCTGCTTAAGAGTGAAATCGGAATTACCAAAAGCCCATGCTGCCAGGCCAAATCCATCTGTTTCATCGTTATAAGCTTCAGGTCTCTCCAGGTAACCCTCTTTGTTTTCAAACTGCACACCCTCTATACCATACTGGAAAAGATCATAATAAGACTCATCTGTCATTAGCTTTTCAATGAGCATCATGCATCTCTCCGGATACTTAGAGTTCGCATTGATTACGGTAAGATCCTGTGACGGATTGGTTACCATTACCTTATTATTATCTTCTGCCGGATGCCAGGCGTCAATATCCTGGTTCTCAAGGTCACCGTGCACACTGCCATAGCTGCCGGTCCAGTCAGGCATGTGAGCTATGTACGCCGTTGTCTGTCCATTCTTATACTGATCTTTTCCGCCTGTGGTGGATGAAAGAATATCCGAAGGCCAGTATCCTCTCTTTTCCCATTCATCCATCAGCTTCACATATTTTTCGAATTCTTCTGTAAATGCAGGATGAATAATATTCTCATAATCATCATAATCAGCTACAAGATACATCTGATTGATCGGTATTCCGGGAGCATCAACCCATTTTCCTGTCTCAGCAACAAGCATACGATAAAGTAATACGCTAAGTTCTGCATTTGAATTAAGCGGATACATGCCATGAGCAACTGAAGCATCACAATATGCTTCCATGCTTGCAAGATCTGTAACGTAATCTATTCCCCATTCATCACAATAAGCTTTATTGTAAACAAAACCATAAGTATTGAACCCTTGAGAAAGGCTTGAAATGCCATATACGGAACCATTTATTGTGATTCCATCCATATTTCCTGCGCTTTCCTCTTTTTCCTTTAATACAGGTGCATATTTGTCCAATAAATCTGTCAAATCATATAGTGAACCTTGCGTAGCCAGAGTATTAAAAGTAACCGGTGCCTCCTGTGACGCATATGCCATATCAAAATATTCGCCTGATGCCCATAGCAAGGGATATTTTGTGGCTATATCTCCCCAGTCAATATACTTGATCTCCAGAGAAGTATTCATATCCTCAGTCAGTTTCTCATTTAGTTTTTCCATGACCTGCGGACCTGCCACAGACTCAGACCCGTACAGATACATTGTAAGTGTTACATGCTCAGAAAGATCCACATCACCATATTCTTCATCTGAATTGTCCTTAGTAACTGCTGCAGACGCTTTTGCAGCCTGATCCAACGCATCAGAATTCTGCCCACACCCTGATAAAAAGGTGGTTGCCATTACTGCCCCTGCCAATAAACTGCTAATAAATCTTCTCCCTTTCATAAATAACCTCCTTAAAATACATGTTATATTTTATATTCCAAAACCCTTATCCCTTTACTGAGCCTATTGTGATTCCACTTACAAAGTATCTCTGTAAAAAGGGATATAGAAGGATTATTGGTCCTGTAGTAAGTACGGCAGCTGCCATTTTTACCGATTGTGTCGGTGCAACAACGTCAATTGCATGTCCTGAATTTGAAAGCTTATCTACTGAAGCTGCCTGATTCAGCATTCTCTGAAGAAAATACTGCAGAGGATATTTAGAAGAGGTCTCGATATAAAGACTTGCATTATACCATTCATTCCAATATCCAAGAGCCAGAAACAGGCCTATAGTTGCCAGACTTGGGCCCGCCAGTGGCATAAATATTTTCCTGTATATAGTGAAATTACCCGCACCATCTATCATTGCTGATTCATACAGTTCATCCGGTATGGATTTCATGAAATTTCTCATTAGGAAAATTGACCATGCACTTACCATACATGGAAGAATTATTGCGAGCAGATTATCTTTAAGTCCAAGATATCGTACATATAAAATATATGTCGGTATCAGTCCTCCGCTAAACAACGTAGTAAAATATATAAAAAATGAAAGCTTCTCCCTTATTGCAAAATCTTTTCTATTGAGTACATATCCTGCCATTGACATAATCAAAAGCCCTGAAAGTGTACCTACAAGCGTAATAAAAATGGTCGTACCATATGCGTTTATAAGATCAGAGGATTTGGTAAATAGATACTCATAGGCTGCAAAAGTCCATCTGTCAGGAACCAGTTTGTACCCTTCAGAAAGTATCTCTTTCTCAGTCATAAGTGACGAAGTAACAACTAAAATAAAAGGAAATATACACATCACCGTAAACATACCTGTAATCACATAGCACACAACCGATAGAGCGGTATTACTCCTGCCCATCTTTATTGAAGAATTTCTTTTTCCGTTCATACTAAAACCTTCCCATGAATTAATTGCCAATTATTTTCTCAAAACAAAGCGCTCTCAGGCTGGACCTTTTTTACAATCGCATTAACTATAAGTACCAGCACAAGTCCAAATACTGACTGATAAAGCCCGACGGCAGCACTTGAAGAGAAATTAAACGATCCCAAAAGTCCTCTGTACACATAAGTATCAATAATATCTGTCTGCGGAAATAAAAGAGAATTATTCCCGATAAGGTTGTAAAACAGATCAAATGAACCTCTTAAAAGTCCTCCAAGTCCAAATAAAACAAGCAGTATAAATGTCTGTTTCAGCAGAGGCAGTGTGATATGTATTATCCTCTGAATCTTATTGGCTCCATCTACATAAGCAGCCTCATATATCTCTGTACTTATCCCGGTTATTGTCGCAAGATATACGATCATTCCATATCCGGTTGTTTTCCATATATAGAAAAAAGTAATGATATATTTCCAAATCCATGGCGTTGAATAGAACGCTATTTCTTCCATTCCGGCTTTAGAAAGCATATTGTTTATGAATCCGTAATCAGTATTAAAAAAGCTGTAAGCAAAAACACCGACTATGATGTATGAAATGAAATTAGGAAGAAGTATTACCGATTGAGAGAATTTTTTATAAAGCTTATTCCCAATCTCTGAGATCATAATTGCCAAAACTACCTGTATTGCATGCCCCAAAACTAAAAAGACCAAATTATACAGAAGCGTATTTTTTGTAAGCCTGAACAAATCTCCATTTCTCACAAGAAATGAAAAATTCTTCAATCCAACAAAAGGACTCCCGAATATTCCTTTATTTGGATTGTAGTTTACAAAAGCTACATAGGCCCCCGGCATCGTCAGATAACAGAAGATGAAAAAATACAGAAGTGCAGGTGCGATCATCAAAAAAAGAACCCAGTTTTTCCTGATCTCCTTTGCAGCTTTTTTGAATTTACTATTCATTGATTATCCTCCTTTAATAAATGGAAACGTTTCCCTTTATTGTCATAAAAAATTCCGCTAACTCCTCCGGTTTGCTCCGAATGAATTATTGGATGTGTCAAATTATAACACTGCATCTGTCTTTGTCAACATCAGATATATTGCTAATTTTTCATTATGATTTCTGTTGATTTTTCACAAACCAAACCTAATTGACAACAATCTTATACTGCATTATCATTGTCCAAAAAGAGGAAACGTTTCCTCTTTTACCTGTATTGAGTCTATACTCTTACTCAAATAATCAGTACATTCAGGAAAGGAATACTTTATGAATACCAAGAAAGAAAATTCAACTTCATTATCTCCAAAATACTATTGCAATCCCATTAACGTGGATTACCGCTATCAGTTCAATAAGACTTCTGATGGTTTGGGAGTTACCTTAAACAGAGAAGCCGCTGATCCTTCACTTATTATGTTTAATGGCAGATATTATCTGTTTGCATCCATGCAATTAAGTGTATGGTCTTCAGATGACCTTGTTACCTGGGAAAGTCATCGTCTTCCCGACAATCTTCCCCTTTATGACTATGCCCCGGATGTGCGCGTTATTGGCGAATACGTTTATTATTGTGCATCACGTTTTGGCGATAACTGTGATTATTACCGCACAAAGAATATAGAAGAAGGCCCCTATGAGAAAATAGATGGAACTTTTGCTTTCTGGGATCCAAACCTTTTCGTCGATGATGACGGGCGAATTTATTTTTTCTGGGGATGCACCAATACAGATCCCATATGGGGTGCAGAGCTTGATCCGGATACTCTTCTACCTCTTCATGAAAAAAAGGCTTTGATATTTGGAGATGCCTTAGTTAAAGGATATGAACGCATCGGTGATGATCACAGTATTATGCCAAGAACTGATGAAGAAATCGAAAAGCTATACCTTAAATACATTAAAGAAAATGATATACCTGACACTGACGAAACCAGAAAAAGGCTTCTCTCTGTCACAAATATGTTTAGTAATCGTCCATATATAGAGGGTGCCTGGATGACAAAGCATAATGGAAAATACTATCTACAGTATGCATGTCCCGGCGCTGAATTCAATGTTTATGCAGACGGAGTTTATGTGTCAGACAGTCCCCTTGGTCCATTTGAGCCTGCAGACAATAATCCTTTTTCCTATAATCCGGGTGGATTTATGACAGGAGCAGGCCACGGTTCTACTCTGGAAGATTCGTATGGTAATTTCTGGCATACATCCACCATGAGAATAAGCATAAACCACACATTTGAACGAAGGGTTGGACTATGGCCTGCCGGATTTGATAAGGACGGAGAATTATTCTGTAATCAAAGGTATGCAGACTGGCCAAGAGAGGTATCTTCAGAAAATCCTGATCCCTGGGCTCCCCCATGCTGGTATCTGCTAAGCTATAACAAAAATGTAACTGCATCTTCCACTAAAGGAAATAATCCCCCTTCAAATGCAGTTGATGAAAACTCTCGCACATGGTGGCAGGCATCATCCTCTAAACAGGGCGAATGGATCTGTATAGACCTTCAGGGTTCCCATACTGTACATGCGGTTCAGATTAATTTCGCAGATGACAAACTATCAGCCCCTGTTCCGGGAGATTTTGATAAAAGTGGAAGATATATAGAAGAACGCAGCTTGAGAACCAGATGGATTCTGGAAGGATCAACTGACGGTACTTCATGGGTAATTTTGAAAGACAAGTCAGACGCAGAAACTGATCTCCCCCATGATTTTATAGTTTTTAATGAAGGGCTGAATATTAGATTTATAAAGCTCACCATAGTTGAAGTTCCCTACGACCAGAATCCATGTATTTCAGGCTTAAGAGTCTTTGGAATAGGTAATGGACAAGCTCCTGCAGCCTCATCCTTTAACGTAAAGAGAATAAGTGACCTTGACATGATTGTTACAATTAATGAAGATGATGCAACAGGGCATACAATACTCTGGGGAACATCACCGGATAAGCTGTATCATAGCTGTATCACCTATGGCAATGAACAGAAAATAGGTGCGCTTATTAAGAATAAATCTTATTATGTAAGAGTCGATTCTTTTAATGAAAATGGTATTACAGAAGGTTCTGCCATTAAGCTTATCTGAATAATGACAATAATACTTTAATTTGATGGAGAGACATTATGAAAACTACTTACATTCTGGCAATTGGCAACAGTTTTTCCCGTGATGCAACAGCGTATCTTTATGATGTTTGCAAGAGCATGGACATCCCTGTTCATGTAGTAAATCTGTATATAGGAGGATGCCCCCTTGAGCGTCATTGGGAGAATATAGAGAAAAATGAACATGCATATCAGTATCAGGAAAACGGCGTAGTTACAGACAGATATGTAAGTATACAGGATATTCTTCATAGTAAACCATGGGATTATATTGTAACTCAGCAATCCAGCCACGACAGTGGCTGGCTCGATACATACGAGCCTTTCGCAGGACTTATGTTTGACTATATAAAGAAAGAGGTCCCTGGCGCTCAGATATGTATGCAGCAGACCTGGGCTTATGAAATCGATAGCGATCACGGTTGTTTTATCCGTTACAATCGCGATCAGCTTGAGATGTACAGACGTTCCAGAGCAAATTATCATACGATAGCAGATAAATATAATATTCCGCTTATCCCCTGCGGAGATGTCATTCAGAATATCAGAAAGCATCCTGAATTCGATGTAGCCAGGGGTGGAAAATCCATATGCCGCGACGGATTCCATATGCATTACCTGTATGGACGCTATGCCCTTGCATGCACCTGGGCGAAAAAAATATTGAATGCCCCTATTGAGAACTGTACTTATCTTCCAAATTGCTGTGACACCGATGAAGAACTGGATAAAGCTCTTCTTTCCATAGTTAAGCAGGAAGTAGTATCGATTTAAAAAAATGCTCCTTAACCCGTTTGGATTAGGGAGCATTTTCACTATACTTTTACAGAATATCATTTGGATTCTGTATTATTCCTTTTATAATTTCAGGATTATAACAGTTGTCCTCTGTTTACTATATGTTTAATATTAAAATCCTTATCCATCAGAATGATATTTGCATATTTTCCAGGCTCAATGCTTCCGTAATCTGCATCTATCCCAATTGATTTTGCAGGATTCTCAGAAGCTGCCCTGACAGCCGTTTCAAGAGAAATTCCCATGTTTTTCACAGCATTCTTCATACAATCAAAAAGATTTGTAACTGACCCTGCAATAACATCGGGCTTATCTGTTAAAACTGCCTTATTTCCAATCACAGTAACCTTTTGCCCGCCAAGCTGATACTCTCCGTCTGGAAGGCCTGTTGCCTCCATGGAATCTGAGATTAGAATCATCTTATCCTCAGGAAATGCATTGAAGGCAAACCTTACCATTGCAGGATGTACATGAATACCGTCAGCGATAAGTTCAGCCTCTGCTTTGCATTCGATAGCAGCAGCTATTGGACCGGGATTCCTATGATTTAAACCAGGCATTGCATTAAAAAGATGTGTCATATGACCGGCTCCATTTTGGAAGGATTTAATTGCCGTGTCATAATCGCTACAGGTATGTGCCAGTGAAATCTTAACATCACTTGAATGTTCTTTGATAAACTCCATACTTCCCGGAAGCTCAGGAGCTATGTCTACCAGCTTAAATAAATCTCCGCTTTTTTCCTGCAGTCTTCTAAACATATCTATATCAGGGAGCTGCAGATAATCAGGATTCTGGGCTCCTATCTTATCGGGACTGATAAACGGCCCTTCCATGTTTATGCCTACAAGATCAGCCCTCTTAATGTTATCCGGTGTAGTTCTGTCGCTTTCAATCCCTTCTTTATAACTTTTGGCATTTAAAGCCACATTACTTAAAACTTCCTCAGGAAAGGTCATGGTTGCAGGGCATATCGCAAGTACTCCATTTTGGGCTTCGTACTCTGCAATCTCCTCAAGCCCCTTCTTATCTCCGTCGCAGAAGTCATGTCCCACTGCTCCGTGAAAATGGATATCCACAAGTCCCGGAATTGCCAAAAGCCCCTTTGCATCAAGCTCTGTCTCATCGCCTGATGTCTCTGAAATCCTCTGATCCTTCGTAAAAATATCCTTCTCTTCAAATATATGATCTTTGGTATATACTAAAGCACCTGATATTTTCATCCTGCCTCCTCAATGCATTATTCAGTGTAATTACGCTTTGATCCTCAAATTGTCAAATCTTGGAAAACGCCGCTTCATCACCGATTATTGTAAAATCAGGGTGCATCTGCAGAATTGACGCAGGAATTTCAGGAGTCACTCTTCCAAATAATGCTTTTTTCACTATATCAGCCTTACCTTCACCGTTTACAACCATCAGCACCTTCCTGGCCTGCATTATCGATTTAACACCCATAGTATATGCCTGTCTGGGCATTTCTTCCTCTCCGAAAAATTTCTGGTTTGAATCGATAGTACTCTGGTTCAGATCAACGCAGTGTGTCAGAAGTTCAAACGCCTCACCAGGTTCGTTGAAACCTATATGCCCGTCTGTTCCGATTCCAAGGAGCTGTAAATCTATTCCACCTGCTCTTTTTATAATCTCCTCATATTCTTTGCAAACCTCTTCACTGTTAAGGTTGCTTCCATCCGGTACATGAATGTTAACCTCCGGAATATTTACATGATTGAAAAAATTCTCATGCATGAAATACCAATAACTCTGATTATGAGTCTTTGGAAGTCCCCTGTATTCATCAAGGTTTATTGTAGTTACTTCCGAAAAATCAATGTCCCCTTTATTGTACCAATCAATAAGCTGTTTGTATGTTCCAATAGGTGTAGCCCCTGTTGCAAGTCCAAGTACTGCTCCCGGTTTCATAATAACCTGTGCAGATATTATGTTGGCAGCCTTTCTGGACATATCATTGTAATCTTTTGCCCTGATTATTTTCATTAGTTGTACCTCCCCAATCGCTCTGCATATTTTTTAAACAGCTCATAATCGTATCCCCCAAGGTCACTCAGCGGAAGAGCTGCATACATATACATAATGAGTGTTTTTGTAAACTCATCTTCCCCGGCAATTTTTTCTGATATTTCGTCCTTCTTTTAACCAAGTAATTCTTTTCTTTTTTCAAATTCATCTTTAATCTTAATTGCAAGATTATTGTTAATCATCTGGTTCTCTCCGCCTGATTGTCGTTATTACTTCCCAAATCTCTTCAGAAAGTCCTACTCTTTAAAGTGATAATTCAAAAACCTGTGCTATGGCAGCCTCTTCCACCTCATTAACATGTACGTTTAAGCCACCGGGAACATTCTCAAATCTCACTTCATTTCCTGAGTACAGATCCTTAACCTTAGCGACCTTTCCTTCATATGGAATGAAAATATCTCTCTTAACTTCCATGTTTTCATCCGGATACTGCTTTATTGCATATACCTTTTTCTCTTTTGCTTTTTGGGTAAAGCATACGTCTTCTTTCTTGTAAGGCGCACAAACTCTTGTGCCATATATAGCTTCTCCATATTTTGAAAGCCATTTTCCTATGTTTTTCATGGCCTTAAGAGCGCCTTCAGGAATACGTCCGTCAGGCTGCGGTCCTACATTAAGTGCAAGATTTCCACCCTTTGCAACGATATTTGTAAGAAGAGTTATGATTTCTCTGTCACTCTTATATTTATCTTCATATTTGAATGAAAAGGATGTGCCCATGGTTATGCAACTCTCCCATGGAATATTTAGAGGTTCATCAGGAACACACTGCTCCGGAGTAACATAGTTTTCATATTTTCCGCCAACAGTTCTGTCTACGCTAAGCACTCCGGGATGGCTCTTCCTTATTTCGTCCATAAGATTTCCAAGATGAATATTTTCTCCTTCTTTTTCGCATACCCAGCCTGCATCGAACCAAAATGCATCTATTGGTCCGTAATTATCGGCAAGCTCTTTAACCTGATTATGGGTATACTTTTCAAAGCTTTCCCACTTTTCAGGATGCTTTTCAATGTCATAGGACGGGCCTCTCCAGGTCTTATCTCCCTTTTCGTAGCCGGTGCACCAATAATCCGGACAGTGCCAGTCGGCTTTTGAAAAATATGCTGTAATTCCTATTCCCTCATTTCTCATTTCATTGAAAAGATGCTTTAAAATATCTGCTCTTTTATTTGTGTTAAAGGGACAGTCTTTTCCCGTAATTTTATAATCTGTGTAAGCTGTGTCCCACATGCAGAAACCATCATGGTGCTTCGTCGTGAAAATGAAATACTTAAACCCTGCTTCTTTTGCTGCCTTTGCCCAATCCTTTGGAACAAATCTTATTGGATTAAAAGTCTTATTAAGATCAAAGTACTGCTTTTTAAATTCTTCTCCGTCTGCCCAGTCAATTTCTGTCCTTGACCAGTCTCCATCCTCGTCAGATAAAGCCCATGATTCCACAACACCTATCTGTGAATAGGGTCCCCAATGCATCATCAGTGCAAATTTCTGATCTCTGAACCACTCAAGTTTTTCCTTTACTTTCTCGTCTTCAGGCCAGACATAGCTTTCCTCAGTGCTGTAGTTATGGACGCCGTTTTCTACTACTTCTTTATTTTCGTTATCGCTCATGATATTCCTCATTTCTCATTATCTAAAATAACTTAATTGCACAGTCCATAATAATCCAGCACAAAAAGTGCAAACAATGAATTGGACCAGGCAAACCAGTCCCTTGTATACTTGGATGGATCATCTTTATGGAAGCCTTCGTGCATATAAAGTGTTCCTGCATCTGTAGAAGTCAACATGGAAAGAAGTTCTTTCCTCTCATTCTCATCTGCACTGGTAAGCCCCTGCATTGAAAGAGCTATATGCCATATAAAATCCTTCGGTGTATGTGGTGATCCTATACCTTTTGCAGCCTTACCTTCATAGAAATATGGATTATTGCTGCTAAGCACATCTGCTCTGGTGCGCAAATATACAGGATCTTTTCTATCTATATCTGTTATCCATGGAATCGATAAAAGGCTTGGAACATTTGCATCATCCATCCTGTTTACATTTCCCTGCCCATCAGTTTCATATACATATATGGTTTCACCATTTTCATTTGTAATAAATGCATGTTCCTTAATTGCAGCTTCAAGCTTTTCTCTGATTGTTACCGCTGCCTTTTTCATGTTTTCATCACTTATTCTATCTGCAATCTTTTCCATGTAAGTGAGTACTTCCCTGGCAAAAAAATTTGAAGGAATAAGATATCCATACTTGCATGCGTCATCACTTGGTCTGAACCCTGACCATATAAGTCCGCATGTTGCAACAGGTTCTCCTTTTCCGCCATTTGTAAGTGTATCTGAGGGCGGACAGTTATCTCTTTCAAAAAAGTACGCCGACTTCTCTGTATGATTCTGTTCAGTTTCCATAACTTCCAGAATCTTCGCAAGTCCTCTTTTTACCTCTTCGTCAAGAATACTTTCATCCTCTGTGATTTCAAGATATTGATTCAAAAGGCGAACAGGATAGCACAGAGAATCAAGCTCATACTTCCTCTCCCAATCCCATGGATTGTCATCAGTTCTGTCCTTAGCCCAGCATCTTCCATTCGCCTCTGTATTAAACGCATTCGCATAAGGGTCTATGCATATCTGTTCAAACTGTTTCTTGATGACTCCCTTTACAAGATCCTTTATAGGTTCACAACCGTCCTCCATCATAAATGGTGCATAGTGACATACCTGAGCACTACTGTCCCTAAGCCACATAGCCTCAATGTCTCCTGTGATAAGGAACACCTTTTTGTCATCCAGACACTGCATCGTTGTTTCAGCAGTATTTACAAAACATTTTTTAAACATTTCACAGAGTCTGTCATCTGCGCCTTTTTCCCTTATTTTTTCGCCAAGCTCATCTGAAAGTTTTCTTACTGCTGCTATTATTTCTTTTTCTTTTTTATCATCTCTTATATAGCTCATTCCATCACCTCGTATATTCCTACAAACTTAAGTGTAATGTAATCTCTTGCATCCTTTATCTTTATAACAATTCAATCAGTACATCATTCTATAAATTAAACTTCCAGGTTATTCTCTTTTGCCCAGTTAACAAGTCTGTCAACAGTTGTAAATGCAAGTCCTGTCACGGTATCTGCACAGCCATAGTAAATAGCTATTCTTCCTGTAGCTGCATCGCTAAGTGCTGCACAGGGGAATACTACGTTTGGTACATCACCCGTAAGTTCATAAATTTCTCTTGGTGCAAGAATATAGTACTTTGATCTGTACTTAACCTTCCATGGCTCATCCTTATCAAGAATTGCACAACCCATGCGATATACAAAACCGTTACATGTATTAAGCACACCATGATAAATCAGAAGCCATCCTTCATCAGTCTCAATCGGAACAGGTCCGGGACCGATTTTTGTTGACTGCCATGCAGATGCGTCGCCGCCAAAGGTTCCCATTACATATCTATGATGTCCCCAGTATTCAAGATCGGGACTCTGGCTGTAGAAAATATCTCCGAAAGGTGTGTGTCCGGTATCAGAAGGTCTGCTGAGCATTGCATATTTGCCATTTATTTTTCTTGGGAAAAGAACTCCGTTTCTGTTATAAGGAAGGAATGCATTTTCAAGCTGAACAAATGTCTTGAAATCGTATGTATAGGCGATTCCGATAGTAGGTCCGTGATAGCCGTTGCACCATGTTACATAATATCTGTCCTCAATGAATACAACTCTTGGGTCATATCTGTACTGTCTCTTAGCTATTTCACCGTCCTCGCAGACAAACTGGATCGGCTCGTGATTTATCTCCCAGTGGATGCCGTCCTTACTGAATCCGGCGAAAATATCCATGCTTATAGCCAGTGAATCGCATCTGAACACTCCCGCAAAACCATCCTCAAAAGGCACTGCAGCGCTGTTAAATATACTGTTTGAAGTAGGAATTTCATTCCTGCCTATTATCGGGTTTTCTGAATATCTCCATACAGGTCCCTTCTCATTTTCAGGACATTCCTGCCATGGAATATTCTTAAGCTCTTTTCCGATTATTTTACTCATAATAAACTCCCTCCGTGTTTAAAAAATTAAGTACTATTTGATGATCAAATTAACATTTTGCTCTCTAAGAATATCCGCACACTGATAAAAGATCTCTTCCACGCGATATAATTCACTTTCTCTCGATGTAATTCTCCATATTTTCTTATAGTGATACATCCATGTTTCAATTTCTGCGGCTATCCTTACGCATTCATCATGGTTCTGAGCATTGTCAAACAGTTTGCATCCAAGCTGATATAGTGCTCTGCACATAAGCTTTTGACCTTCTGCAAATAGCAGTAATCTATTAATTAACGCTTTTCCCTCATCGTTAACACCAGTAATAAGGAGTCTTAGCTCATCCAGCTTTTCATCGATACGCTTATTATTTTCCGCAGGTTCATTTACTTTAAGCCTGCCATAGAACTCTTTTGCTTCCTGTGCTGCGGGTCTGTTACGAATAAGTTCTATAAATTGAACCAGTTGATCCCAGCTGTTGCCCTCAAGCATTCCTATGTCTCTGGCAACGCTCATTAGTTCCTCTTCACGATCCCCATAATACAGCCTTGATATTTGTCTGTTTATCTCAGTTTCTTCGCTAACGCCTGACCAGGAAAAAGCTGCGCCGTAAATAAGTCCCGGTATTGAGAAAAGCGGATCCTGTAAATGTCCATAATCGCCCCAATCTGTATTCAGGAGGCCTTCCGCATGATACTTCCCTGCATATTCACACATGATAGATATATTTCTGTATGCCATCTCAAAATGATTAATAAAATGCCTCCAACCATGGACCCCGGGACAGAGATACTGTCTTACAGGAACATCGGCAAGTTTTCTGGTATTATCCTCTTTCTCGCAGTCACTGTAGCCCCAGTTAAGGCAGATTACATCCTTGGGAAGCAGCTTTGCATACTCAGGAAATCCCACGATTATATCTCCCCAGAACATTGGCTTTTTGCCCTTATTTATGCAATACTCCATGATTCTGTTTACATAATCCACATAAACCTTTCCTACACCCTCCCTGTCTGCAAGCTCTTTACTCTTACCTTTTCCAAGATCAAAGGTCTCATCTGCACATATATTTACATAATCGCTTCTGAATAACGGAAGAAATTCATCAAGCACCTTTTTAACAAATTCAAAGGATTTTTCATTTGTCACATCCAGGGTATGATGCTGCATTCTCTGATCAAAAGAGAACTCGCTGTCTCTTGGATCATCAAGCTCACACAGCTCCTCAAAAGTTTTTGTTCTAAGCACCTTATAGAGATGTCCAAAGGTTGAAATCGAAGGAATGAGTTCTATTCCAAGTTTTGCGCAGTATTCATCAAGCTCCAGAATATCTTCAGCAGTCAGCGGGGTATCATCCCTACAAACTTCAGAAAATCCTTTAAACAAAAATGAATGCTCTACATATAGCTGAAGCTGATTCAGTTTAAAATAGCTGCAAAGATCTGCCAGCTTTTTATATGAAGAAAGCTTCTGTATTCTTCCCCTTGATGCATCATGATAAAACCCTCTGTTAGAAAGTACTGGCTTATCTGAGATTTCACAGGCAGGAATCAAAGCGCCACCTAACGCTATCAATTGCCTGAATGTAGCGACACCATATAAGAGTCCTCTCTTTGTTCTCGCCTTTACAATTACTTTGTCATCACTAATGTTAAGGCTATATCCTTCCTCTTCTTTTATATCATCAGACCTATCGAGTATTATTACCTTTAAAACATCTTCTTCACTTGCACTTCTGGTAATCTCAAGCCTGATTCCAAGCTTGTCCTCTATATCACCCTTAAGTATTAAAGCGCTGTTATAATCCGAAGAATCTGTGCTTTCAAGAAGAACAATTTTTGTATCATAAGAAATTCTGAATTGCCCTTCTACCTCCTTTATTTCAACCGGTCTTGGTATCAAATACTCAAATATGTTTTTCTTATAACTCATCTTTAACCCTCCTGTAAAACGCCTTCATTTATTAACGTTCTTGCTATTTCCTTTCCCTGATCCATAAGAATAACCTCATATTTCTTTGCTTTAGTGGAAAGCTTCATTTCATAGTCATAAAATGTAAAATCTCCGACTGTAAGTTCCATCTCAATTTCTGCCTCTTCTCCAGGCATTATTCGGTATCTCTTGAAATTTTTAAGCTCAAGTTCTCTTGCAGTAACAAGTCCTCCATGCCGTCTTATATACAACTGCGGAACTGCGCAGACCTCTATATTTCCTTCATTTTTGACCTTTAGTTTTGCCCTGAGAACCACTTCACCAAGCTCCTCATTGGCTTCTTTTCTTTTAACCGTTTCATTCCCAGGATCATAAATCTTTGAAGAAAGCTCTTTTACTTGTTTAAACAGGACAGCCTTATAGGAAATATCAGCATACATAAGTCCCTCTCCAAAGCTGTAGGCCGCCTTTTTCTCCAGATCACAGTATTTCATTCCGTCATAGGATGACTTGAAATTGTAATAGACAGGAAGCTGACCTGAACTTACAGGAAGCGATGCAGACAATCTACCCACAGGACTTATCTCTCCTTTTATAATTCTTGCAATCGCATCTCCGCCATATGGTCCTGGGTAAAACGAGTAAAGAAAGGCATCGCTTATTTGAGATACTTCAGAAACAGCATACGGTCTTCCTGCAACGCAAACCGTTATTACCGGTATTTTTCCACCTAATTCCTGTCTGATGAATTTAGCCTCTTTTGAACCAACATCAATATCTGCCCTGTCCATTCCTTCACCGCATTCCATACTCCCGCCTTTTGAGATTGCAGCACCGTTTTTATCAAATTCTGCTCCGGAATATCTGGAGGAGCTTCCTCCTGTAACAAAGACCAAAATATCGTACTCATTTATTTCTTCTGTCAGTTTTTTCTTATCTTCAGGCGAATTAAAATCAAACTCATCTACAGCATCATTTCCATACGTCCTCTTTAACCCCTGTAATATTGTTACCATCTCCTCCGGACATCTTGGAGGTGTGTAATCACCCATTAGCGCATATCCTGAGTCTGCATTTTCTCCCAGCACCGCTATCTTTTTTGCTTTTTTTGCAGGCAAAATAGCAGACGTGTTTTTTAGCATTACTACAGATTCCTCAGCCATTTTGGTCGATAGTTTGTCTATTCCGTAGGATTTCTCAGACTCCATATTTTTAGACATATACGGATTCTCAAACAGCCCTCTTTCAAACTTCAAAAGTAAAACAGGGAGTACCGCTTCATCTATATCCTTTTCAGATATGATTCCTCTCTCCACTGCCTGAACCAGCTCTGTAAACCCTTTATCCCATAGGCTTATGTTCACACCACTCTTCAAAGCCAGTGCTCCACTCTCAACATTGTCATCAGTAACCTTATCAAGACTATCTATGGCAAAACCATCCGCCATGACCACTCCCTTAAAGCCCATCTCTTTCCTAAGGACATCTTTAAGAAGATGAGAATTGGCATGGCAGTATATTCCATCTATCTCGTTATAAGCTGCCATTATTCCGTCACATCCTGCTTTTACAGCAGCCCCGGTAGATGGCAGGTGTATCTCACGTAGTTCCCTTTCACCGATTCTTGCCGCACTGGCATTAACTCCGCCCGTACCTTCACCCTGTGCACAAAAATGCTTGGCAACAACACCTGTTCCACTTTTCTTCATACCCTTTACTGCAGCAAAAGCCATTTTTGAAGACAGCACAGGATCCTCAGAATAGCATTCTTCACACCTACCCCATCTGGGATCCCTTAAAACATCCAGCATGGACATAAGAGCCAGGTCCACATGTCCGTCAGATAACTGTCGTCCGCATGCTTCATATGCATCTTCAAGCAGTTTTTCATCAAACGTGCATCCTGCTGCTGTGTTTACAGGAAGTATTCCTCCCCCAAGAGCCTGATGTCCATGAGGGCATTCCGTCGACATAAGTGCAGGAATCCTAAGCCTTGAATGCTCTATAACATATCTCTGAACGGTGTTATATGCATCCATACTTTTATCCGGAGTTATTCCGTTTTCCTCAGTTCTTCCGGACCAGGGATCTGCTCTGTAAAGGCCATATAAAGTGCCAATGCCTCCCCATTTCTCCACTTCATCTTTAAATTCCTGACTGAGAACAAAATTCTCTCCTTCATATTCATATATTGAAAAACCATAAAGCCTTTGATTTAACTGCCCTGCTTTTTCATTTAGTGTCATTTTTGATAAAAGATCCATCGCACGGTCCAAAGGTGCTTTTTGGGGATCAAGATATACCGCTTCGTTTCCCATTCTGCGTTTATCCTCCATATCATCCTGAATGTTTAATAACGTTTATACCATGATTAACACCTGTTAAAGCCAATCCATTTACATTCTAACTTTTTTTAAAAATTTTTCCTAGTGCAAAAGTCAATTTTATACGTTATATATGCACTTTTACGTTTTTAGTCCCTCGTTTTTATGTATGTAAACAAAATGTTAATTTATATTAAATCTAAATTGCTTTTGTTTGTTTTTTGATGATATAATTTCCCATAATAAACTTCTCAATAATAATGGTCGTAATAATATGAAACCCTTAACAAGTTTATAGAAATAATTATAAGGAGTATGTAATGATCAACAAAAACACATTAAGGATTCCCTTCCCAAGAGTTCCTTTTAATCCACCAGTCTATACCTGCACAAAAGCAGATTCTGCCCCCGTGCTTGATGGCGATCTTGATAAAGAATTCTGGAAAGACGCTCCGTATACCGATCTTTTCAAAGAAAATCAAGGACATAAATACCGGAAAGCCGCTTTCCGAGGACAATTGGGTATGGTCTCCCACAGGTGTAATAAACATTCATTATCCGGAGCTATGGGGGTTTGTATTTTTCTGTGATGATAAGTCCGATACCCCGGTAATTCCCGAGACAGAACTTATCAAATGGGAACTTAGAAAAATATATTATGCTGAAAATGCTTTTTTTGATAAAAAAGGGTATTATACTGATGATAAGGAATTAATAAGCACTATTGTCAAAGACTGTTCCCGCTGCGAAAAAGAATCTGAAATAAAGCTTGATGATTACGAACTTACAGTTACTCCTACTTTCTTTGAAGCATCAGCCTTTACAAGCGATCATGAAAAAGCTGTCAGAATTTATGCCGATGGCAAAACGATAGCTTTATCTGTAAATAAGTCGAGGGTATAGAAATGAAAAAAGTAACAATTCAAGACATTGCAGACGCACTTGGAATATCAAGAGTTTCTGTCTGGAAAGTTTTTACAGGCAGAGAAGGTGTCTCAGATGACCTTAGGAGTAAAATAATATCTAAGGCGATTGAAATGGGCTACAACATGCCTACCGTTTTTTTTGACAGCGACGGTTCATTACCGGAAGCCCCGCAGGCGACTATTTCCGTTGCGGTATCAAGGCCGGAAACATCTGTATTCTGGGTTAACATGATACACGAAATAGCAAGAGAAGCTTCCAATTCAAACGCAAATGTTATGTACACCTATCTCCCAAAAGATGCGTCATCAGACTATGAACTTCCTTCATCTCTCTCAGATGGCAGCACACAGGCCGTGGTAGTCCTTAATGTATATGACAAGAATCTTATCAAAAAGTTAAGTGAACTTCCTATTCCAAAAGTTTTCATGGATACCATTGCATATTATCCATTTGAAAGTTTAAATGGTGATCTGGTTCTTATCGAGGGTAGATCATCAGTCTCCCAGATAACCAACCACATTATCTCACAGGGTAAAAGCAGAATCGGTTTCATTGGTGATATCAATTATGCCCAAACCAACTTTGAGCGTTACTACGGCTACAAAGAAGCAATGAAAAGCAGTAATTTGGAAATAGATGGAAATATTTGCCTGACAAGCCCCATTGGAGCAGACACCTATAAAGAAGAAATATCTTCTTTCCTTAACGGAATAAGCAACATGCCCGAAGCTTTTGTCTGCGCAAGTGATTTTGTCGCTAACATCGTTTGCAACATCCTGTCTGAAAAGGGTTATTCCATACCGGATGACATCATGGTTTCAGGCTTTGATAATCAATCAGACATAAACTATCCCGTTCCTCTTACCACAGCAAATGTAAGTAGTGAAAATTTTGGTTTAAGGCTTGCAAAACAGGCTCTCTACAGAATCCAGCACCCCAAGGCAAATCGTGAACTGATTTACATCTGTCCCGAGGTTATTTTCAGGGATTCAACAAAATCAAAAAAGAGACCCCAGCGAGGACACTAATATCTCTGTTTTTGTCCTATGTGGTCATTTGACCAGTTTTCTATAAACCTGATAAATCTTCATACCTTTTCCTTGATAATGTTCCTGCTCTTACGTTTGCCGATATAAACGGTGATCTTTTGCTAATTGAAGGATACCATTCCACTTATAATATTACTGAGTCGGTAGTAAAAAAAGGCATTAGAGAAATTGGATTTATCGGTGATATTCATTACGCAAGAACAAACATGGACAGATATAAAGGCTTTTGTGAATGTCTCAAAGTCTATGATATTGAAAAGCAGGATAAATTTTGTCTAACTACCCCATTTGATATATATTCATATAAACAGATAATATTTGACCTGAATTATTCACGGCTTAATTACAAAGCCGCATAGTTACTGCATTTAAACTGCATATTGCTTTCACCCAATAAGTGAAGCCTTAGGGGTATTAATAAAGCCCCGATTCTGTTACAATTTTAGGTGTCGAATCCAAAAACATAACAAAAAAGAGGCTTCATATGTCTAGTTTAGATTACACAACCTTAGAAAGCAATAAGCGTTTTAAATTAAATTTTGACGGAGGTGATTTATCCTCCGATGCTGGTCTTCTCCTAATAAAGGAATTCATCAGCAAACTGCACTTTGACAAGCTGATTGACAGCATATTTCACACCAATGATTCTTCAAGCCGCCGGACTCACA
>NZ_JNKH01000042.1:0-30748 GCF_000701985.1 Butyrivibrio sp. WCE2006
CCGCCAGCACAGGTTTAAGCTTCCGATAAGTTTCTGCTATCGTAATTAAACAATAGAGTTCCACCATTTCCATATACAATCATACAACATTTATACTGATGAAGGCACCTCTCTATTAACATTAGGTGATTTCGTCTTTTTGTCATGCTTGTCAATTGTCAATGTGCAGTATAATAATATTTCTATAGCGATAAATTATGCTGAGGGTAGTGCAATAGCTTGGCTTTCGGAACTTATTGATGATGTATCATGCTAAAGTTAACCGAACATATCTTTGGCGTTGGTTAATTCATTCTAAAGTTAATGACATTGGGTTTGAACCCAATGAGGAGATAAATCGAATATATCCCCCGGGGGAGTGGTTTATGGAAGCAGGGCATCCACCTGTAAAGGCATGGTACAAAATACAGGATATGGCTTATGAAAATGGACTTATCAGAGAAAGCTTTATCGGCGACTGCAAGGCAATGTTTTTTGATATATGGTCTGTAGTTTCTTTATATGAAAATGAATTAAGACAAGATCCTTACGGTCTATGGGGTATGAAAAATGAATAAACGGTTCAGACAATATATAGGCATAGTAATTGCAATAGTTACGTATTATGTGGTTCATGAGGGTGCTCACCTTATCTGCGCCGCTTCTTTTGGCGTATTTAAGCAGATCATCTTTTCAGGGATAGGCATGGAGATAGATGTCTATCGTGAAAAGATGGAGGATTCCAGCTGGAATTCAGGAGAATTATATTCTGCACCAAGGGAATCTGTAAATGGTCAAATAAAATAATTGATTAGTATGAATGATCCGGGAGGTTACTATGAAAATAGAAACAGAGAGATTAATCCTCAGAGAATTCACAGTAGATGACTTTGATGCCCTATATGAAATATTATCCGATCCTGAGACTATGCAGCATTATCCGGCCCCGTTTGACAGAGAGAAAACTATGGGATGGATAACCTGGAATCTTGATAATTATAAAACTTATGGGTTCGGATTATGGGCAGTTACACTTAAAAATACAGGGGAATTCATAGGCGATTGTGGTATTACAATCCAGATTATTGACGGAGAATTATTACCTGAAATAGGCTATCACATTAACAAGAAATACCAGAGACAGGGATTTGCAAAAGAAGCTGCGCGCGCTTGCAGAGACTGGGCATTTGAGAATACAGATTATGAGAAGATTTACTCTTATATGAAGTACACAAATATCGGCTCCTACTCAACGGCTATGGCCAATGGCATGAAAAAAGTGAAGGAATATCTTGATCCCAAGAATGAAATATCTTATGCATATGCTATTACGCGTACAGAGTGGGAAAAAGAGAAAGGGCTGAATAATGATCAAGAGTAAAACGAAATATGAAGCAACTCTAGAAGAAATAAAGAAGCTTTTCGCATTCCATAAACTTGGGAATGTGTCAGATATAGCACCACTTGGCAATGGAGAGTTCAATTCTGCATTTAAGGTAATGCTTGATGATGGAAAGAGCTTTGCCCTCAAGATAGCACCTCCGGAGGGTGCTACGGTTCTTTCATATGAGAAAAACATGATGGGATCAGAAGTGTTCTGGTATGAGAAAATGCATGAAAACACAGATATTCTTTGCCCGGAAGTATATGTGTCTGATTTTTCAAAAAGCATCGTAAAGAGTAACTGCTTCATCATGCAGATGATGGAAGGAGAGCCTTTGTGGGCTGTGAATTTCTCGGATCATGAATATGAAAATGTTCAGAGGCAGAAAATAGAAATGCTTGCCAAGATACACAGGATCAAAAATGACAGGTTTGGCTACATACAATCAGGCCTCCACGATACATGGTATGATGCGCTAAAGTCCATGGCGGGTAATCTTGTTAAGGATTGTAAGGCTCTTGGATACGAGACCCCTGATGGGGAGAAGTTTATCTCATATATTGATAAACATGCTGGGCTCCTCCGGAATGTACCTTGCCGAATGGTGAATTTTGATCTGTGGGACAGTAATGTCCTTTATCACGATGGCAAGATCTGTTGGATTGATCCTGAGCGAGGCTTTTGGGGTGATCCTGTAGCAGATTTCATAACCCTTGGTAGCGGGCAAAAAGCGCCGTTGTCAACAAAGCAGAAAGAGCTGGATATCTATAATGAAACTGCAACAGAAGGGATAGTTCTTTCTAAAGAGACTGAAGTTAGATATGCATTAGCGGTTTGTTACCTGGCCCTTATTGAAGAAGTAGAAAAATATGTAAGATATGAGCCGGACGAGCCAAACTATATAAGAAATACCAATGATGCAAGAGAAATGTATGACATGGCTTTTGATATACTTTAACTATGGATCGGGTATGAGTATGAGAGACGATGAACGCTGCAGGTTGTGACCTGCAGTGTTTTTTGTTACTCAAAAATCAGTGTAAAACTTATGCAAATCAGTGAAACAGACAGTTTAACGCTTCCGGACTGTTATGCTGTAAACATAACAAAACCCGAGAATAGAGGAGATCAAATATGGAAAACAAGGCATTGGTTGTTATAGACCTTCAGAACGACATCACGAAGAACTACAAACTGATCATAGAGCGAGTAAATACAGCTATTGACTGGGCATCAGAAAATGACATGCGCGTAATCTATATAAAACATTTTAATCTGTCTGAGAAAACAAGAACCTTTAAACCCGGCAGCAAGGGAGCTGAGCTGGTCCCGGAATTAAATGTAGTATCAGAGAATATTTTTGAAAAATCAAAAGCAAGTGCACTCACCTGTGAGGCGTTTTCGAACTTTATTGAAAATAATGAAATAAAAGAGTTCTATATCGCTGGAGCTGATGCAACGGGGTGTGTGAAATCTACAAGCTATAACCTTGCAAAATGCGGATACAAAGTGCATGTAATATCTGATTGTGTGACAAGCTATGATCTGAAGAAGTTGCCTGAGATGTATGATTATTATGCCAAAAAGGGCTGTGATGTATTAACACTTGCAGAGTGCAGGTAAAGTACTGAGAATGGTGGGAGAAATGCATTAGGCAAGTCTTCTGCGTGGGGCATAAGGGAAGACGGATATATGGAGATAGATATTTGTTATCCATTGAAATGAATTATTATAAGTGCAGAACAGGCTCAAATAAGTGTATTTGGGTCTGTTTTATTTTGAGGATGATAGGATGAAGCGGTAAGGGGAATGCTATCATGAATTATAAGATTTTTGGAAGTAAAACTGTAGATATCGTAATAGAAATGGGCCTTGGAGCATGCATAGCTGAATGGGAAGCGCTTGCAAGAGAACTTGGAGAGAATCACGGTGTGCTTGTCTATGAAAGAGCCGGGATAAATCACAGTGATAAGAGTGATAAAGAAAGAACGCCTACGAATATTGCTAAAGAATTAATGAATCTCCTAGATGAAATCCCGCATGATGAAAAGCTGGTGATAATAGGACATTCGCAGGGAGGACTGTATGCCAGCGAGTTCTGTGGTCTCTATCCGGAGATGGTAAAGGGACTAATTCTTTTGGACCCATTAACTACAGAAGATAATAGATTTAAGAAGGAATTAACTGCGAAGGAGTTTAAAAAATCCGGAGTAGATAAGAGTAAAAACTTTATTTTTTTAGAAACGCTTACTAAGCTTGGAATGAAAGGCTTTGTAAAGAAAGTGATGTGTCAGGCACCGCCTTTTTATTACGCCAATTTTTCCATGGAGCAAAATGAGGATATCCTTAATTCGCTTGTAAATACCACGCATCTACGCACATGCAGGGAAGAGTATAGGTTAGCTCACGATGGTGCATCGTTAAAAAATATGGTATCTAAGGAAAAATATCCTGATATTCCGATCATTCTTGTGACTCATTCATCTGAGGAAGCAATTAAGGAAAACATGGAATTTGGTGGAAACAGCCGTCCTTTTGCCGCCAGGATCGAACAACTGTGGCAGGAGATCATGAAAGAGTATTTAGGGTATTCGAAAAGAGCAATATGGATCCAGGCTAAGAAAAGCACTCATTATATTCACCTGACGGAACCGGAAATAGTTATAGAGAGCGTCAATACCTTAAATAATTGATATACTTAAGAAAGTAACAACATTCGGTAAAGGAAATTCAGTGATCGGCAAAATCTGTTGGATTGATCCTGAGCGAGGATTTTGGGGTGATTCGGTAGCTGATTTCATAACCTTAGGTACAGGACAAAAAGCTCCGTTATCAACAAAGCAGAAAGAGCTTGATATGAGGGAGTTATAGGTGAGCGACATGGTAATAGAAACTGATAGATTGATAATTAGAGATATAGAACTGCCGGATGGAGAGGCGTTTATTCATATGGCTTTGGATGGGAGCTTGAATGATGTAGGCTTTGGCAAAGATTGCAGTTACTGGATGGATGACTGGATTATAAAAGCACAAAATCTGGCGCGAGAGGACGATCCTCGAAAGAATTATCTTGCTTATGCGATTGAAGATAAAATAACAGGTTTGCCTGCCGGAGCTGTCGGATGTACATTTTATGAAGATTTGGAGAAAGTGGGCATTACTTATTTTATCGGAGCAGATTTTCGAAATAATGGATACGCTTCAGAAGCAATAAAGGCATATGTTTGTTATTTCTTTGAGCATTATGATGAAAATGAGATAATTGCCACTATCCGTGAGGATAATCTTCCATCTTGGAAAACGATAGAAAGAGTAGGCTTTTCGCTGACAGAGAAAAAAATGTACAGAGATATTAATGATGCAAAAGAAAAGCTATACCGTTTCTATTTGGCACAAAGAAATCAGCAATTTTAAGTTAATCGGACTGAAAATAGGACAGATTTGAACAGAAAATGACAGGATGAGTACTGACTGACCAGATATACTAATTGTGTCAGGGTAAAGGAAAGGCTGTTTCGAGTCGTTGGTGTATGTTTAGCAACGGCCGGAACGGAGTAGGAGATTGTATAAGATGGAGTGGCTTACCAGCATTCGCACAGCAATTGATTATATGGAAGAACATCTGAAAGACAACATCAGTGCGCAGGATGTGGCAGATCAGGTGTATATTTCTCCGTTCTTTCTTCAGAAGGGATTCTCCTTGATGACCGGATACGGAATTGGGGAGTATATCAGAAACCGCAGGCTGTATCAGGCAGCATTGGATCTGAAGAATACGGATGATAAGGTAATCGATATTGCATACGCTTATTGCTATGAGACGCCTGAGAGCTTCACAAAGGCATTTTCTCGCTTTCACGGTGTAACACCATCACAGGTCCGTGATGGGGCGGCTGTGAGGACGTTCCTTCCACTGACTGTAAAACTACAGGTTCAAGGAGGCGATCAAATGAATTGTAAAATTACAAAAATGTTCCAGTTTAAGGTTATCGGTTTTCAAAAGATATTTGATAATGATACTGCTTATCAGGAGATTCCAAAGTTCTGGGATGAGATTTGCGAGAAGTATGCAGCAAATGTTTATGCCGGGAATGCTCCGGCCAATCCTTATGAGAAGGCTATCGTAGAGAACTGCATTGGAGAGTATGGAGTCTGCATCGATGATATCGGAGAGGGAAAGTTTAGGTATCTTGTGGCTGGGAAGTATGCCGGAGGGGAAGTTCCTGAAGGAATGGTGGTTTATGAGTTTCCGATGGGTGACTGGGCAGTATTTGACTGCATCGGCCCTATTCCTGAGGCACTGCAGAGCCTGAATACACAGATTTTCAATGAGTGGCTTCCGGGTAATCCGGACTATGAACTTTGCGGGAATGCATCTGCAGAATGGTATGACTGTGTAAATGGCGAAATGACGGATAAGGATTATCACAGTGCAATCTGGATCCCCGTGAAGAAGAAAGAAGGAAATAACTGATGAATGTCTTGGAGAGAAGAATCGGGCGACCGATTCTTCTCTCATTAACAAACATGATACCAGTTTCGCAAGATGAAAAGCATTACAATGAATGAGAATAAGAAATCCCTTGTGTGACTGTAATAAGTGCAGTGATGCTATTACTGAAGCACGGTACATCTCATAGTGGGCTTCTTTTTTCCAGGTGTGGAGAACCACATTGTCTTTTTCAATGTATTCAATCCTTGCGTAGTTACTTTCAAACATTACTTTTTCCGCATATGATTCTACTTCATTATTTTTTGTAAACAAAGTACCATGTAGGATTAGTGAAAAGCTAAAGTGCACTTATTTTGTTGTGTTTTACACCGAAGTGGGGACGGGGTTAGTGGTTCAACATGTATGTTCAGAAAAATAAGTGTAAAACAGGATCAAATATGTGTGTTTTGGTGTTTTTTTAATGGGTCTGTTAGGATAAGGAAGAGGTGAAATATGGAAATATTATATAAAGATATAAAAGATTTTAGAGCTGAAGATATTGAAAGATTGTTTTTGTCAGTGAACTGGGAGTCCGGACATTATCCAGAAAAACTGGTCAAAGCTATGCATAATTCGACCCATGTTGTATCAGCATGGGATGGTGACCGTTTGGTGGGGCTGGTTCGAGCATTGGATGATGGAGAGACAGTTGCATTTTTACATTATCTGCTAGTTGATCCTGAGTATCAAGGCTATGCAATAGGAAGAGAATTGATGAAAAGAATTCTGGCATGCTCTGAAAAACACTTGTATATCAAGGTAATGCCTTCAGATCCGAAAACAATACCATTTTATGAGAAATTTGGTTTTCAAAAATATGAAAACTATTCAGCAATGGTAATAAAGAATTTTGGATGATAGGCTAAGATTAATATAAAAGCAGACTTTAGATTAGTCGAGGGAGAACTGTTTTGAGTAAAAGGACGAGACAATACCTTGGATTGATTGTAGCTATAATTTCATATTACATGATTCACGAAGGAGCACATTTGTTATATGCAATGACCATCGGAGTGTATAAGCGGATCAACATGATAGGACTAGGGGTTCAGGTAGATGTATTTGCTGAGAAAATGACAGACATTCAGATGGGGGTGTTTTGCATTGTTGGTTCAGTGGCTACGCTGATAACTGGCTATATACTTGTAAGAATAATAGATATTTTGATCAAAGTTCCTTCAGATGTATTTAAGGCATGTATGTTCTACGTAACGATAATTATGCTATTTGTGGATCCGATATATTTATGCTTTCTGTATTCTTTATTTGGTGGTGGAGACATGAATGGGATATCACTTATCATTCCTGAAATTGCTGCGAGAATACAGTATGGATTCTTTCTTGCATTGAATACAGTGATCTTTATTAAAATAGTTTTGCCAAAATATAAAATAGCATTTCAACAGGAATAAGTTTTTTCAAAGGTACTGAATGCACGTGATGATTACAGGATGGGGTATCTCTGGAAGAACGATGAGCTTCTATTCCGCTGTGGGTTTCCGTCTCAGTTCTGCCCCAATTTCATCCTATGTGGAAGATGAGCCATATGATCTTCAGATGGAATGTATTATTAAGTAAGAGCATAAAATCATGAGAATAGTGAGTGATTTAATTGAAATATATGTATATCATAATACCTTTAATACTGATCACTATCATATGTGTCTTAATTCCTCCAAGTACCGGGCAACTGCCTAAGGGCCATGCGATAAGTGAGAAGACAAAATTAGACATAAATGGCACCAATATAGGGACGATCATCTTATCAGATAATGTTGACAACCCTGTGCTGATTGTCTGCGGAGGCGGCCCGGGAATTCCGCAGTATCTGGTAGAGAGTTTATATCCATCGATACTCCCCGAGCATTTTACCGTGTGCTATTTCGATTACAGGGGAACCGGCCTGTCTTTTGAAAGTGATGCCAATCCTGATGATATGACGACAGAGAGATTTATCGATGATGCCATTTTGGTGACAGACTATCTCAGAGACCGCTTTGGACAGGAACAGATATATATCATGGGCCATTCGTTTGGAACCTATATTGCGTTAAATGTGGTTTCGCTTCACCCGGAGAAATATATCGCATATATGGCTATGTCACAGTGCTGTGATCAGCATCGCTCAGAACTTCTGGCTTATGATTACATGCGTTCTCAGTATGAGGCACAGGGTAACAACTCGATGATTAAGAAGTTTGATAAGTACAGGATACACGAGTCGCAGGAGGATTATAAAAAATATTCCGGCTCAGGTCTCAGAGACAAGGCCATGCATGAACTTGGTGTCGGGACGACATCGGACATGGATAATGTGATAACAGGCCTCTTTTTCCCAAGCCTTCGGGTAACAGCTTATACTCCGCTTGAGAGGATAAATCTGTGGAGAGGGAAGGCTTCTTCCGGTAAGTTTGCGGTTCATAATGAATCTAGGATTTTTAATGCGTTTGAAAGCGTCAGAAGCATTGATATACCGATCTGGTTCTTTGCCGGTGAGCATGATATGACATGCGCCACATCGGTGCAGAAGGAATACTACGAGGCGATACAAGCACCGGAAAAAGAGTTCTTTTTATATAAAGGATGCGCCCACAGTCCTATCTATGAGGATGGAGTAAGGACGCGGGAAATACTGAAGAAAATGCTTTAGCAGAAGTGATGAACGAACAGAAGGAGAGAATGCATGGAAACTTGCCGGCACCTGTTGAGCAGATGCTTGAGAGGAAACATGGATTGTTTGATTCTGAAGCTGTGGATTACAGATTTGATGAAGTGAATGGAGATGCGGCGGCTTTGTGCAAGTCGCTTCAAGAACATATCTTGGTGGGACAGTAAAATGATTAGACTTATGGAGAACATTGACTTAGCACAATGTGGCATGATTTATGCAAAAGCATTCCCCATGGAACATTGGGGAATAGATTGGACTGCAGAAAATGCAACAGAATATCTTCGCGATTTTTTTGAACAGAAAAGATTTGTTGGATATGTTTATGAAGAAAATGATGAAGTGTTAGGTTGTATATTCGCGCTTTGTAAAATTTCCGGAAGCAAAGAAGAGATTTACATTAATGAGATGGCGGTACTTCCCGAACGACAAGGGCATGGAATAGGTAAACAATTATTAAATGCAGTTAAAGATTACAGTAAAGAAAAAGGACTTGCAGGCATTGTTCTATATACAAGTGAGTATGCACCAGCGGCTAAGTTTTACGAAAAGAACGGATTTAAGTTATCAAATGGAACAATATGTATGTATTGCGAATAATTGAAAAGAGAAAAGCATAAAGGACACTAAACTTGATCTGCGGGAATAGGGAGAAAAATCCTTATGCCCGCTGTTTTTTGGTTGACAAAACTAACAATGTTAGTATAATATTAACTAACATTGTTAGTAAAAGCGAGATGGGAGTAATTATGCCAAGAACAGGATTATCTAAGGAAGAAATAATAGAAAAAGCTGCTAAATTAGCAAATGAGAAAGGACTGTCATATTTAACCGTTACAACGCTTTCGGATTATTTAGGGATCAGAAAACCCTCTTTAATCAGGCTGTTCTTGATTTTTTGAGAGATTAAAACAGGCGAAGCTGAAAGAAAGCTGAAAGACACTGAGGAATTAGGGGAAGCATTATAATGGATCAAATGTTGGGGGAACGGAAAAGAGAAGTGAAGATTGGCTATAAAGAAATAAAGCGCGATAAGGAGTTTGTGTTTTATTCAAAACATGTAGGACACTGATATTAGTTATAGAAAATCATGAAAGGCTGATGGAGGACCACATTGTCTTTTTGATGAACTCCTATTAAATCAGTGAAAAACAGACCTAAATCAGTGTGATTTGGGTCTGTTTTCTTTTGCTATGATAAAGTATGGTCACTACTACTACATATAAATGTACAGAGGCTAAATTGAAGGGCCTAATATGAGGGATGATCAACAATGGATAGAGTAAGTGGCAGGCTGATCGTGTATTTTGAAGATCCATTTTGGGTGGGGGTATTTGAGAGGGTTATCGATAAAAAACTATCAGCAGCTAAAGTGACTTTTGGTGCTGAACCAAAGGATATAGAGTTGCTTGAGTTTATTAATCGGAACTATTATCATCTGCATTTTAGTCCAGAGCTTGAAACGACCGTAAAGGAAACTAAGAAGAATCCCAAGAGAGCGCAGCGTGATGCGAAAAAGCAGATACTGGAGACTGGCATAGGTACTAAATCACAGCAGGCTCTCAAATTACAACAGGAGCAGAATAAACTGGAACGGAAATGCAAAAGCCGCGAACAAAAGGAAGCTGAGAATCAGCGTTTGTTTGAACTAAAACAGGAAAAGAAAAGAGAAAAGCATAAAGGGCATTGAATTTTATTAACTGGAAAAAGAAAGGAAAAGTATGAGTAATTACACAATTAGATTACTCAATTAAAATCAGTGTAAAAAGACTCCAAATAAGTGCAAGGAGTCTTTTTTATTTTGCAAAGTGTATAGTTACTAAACAGTATAGCAGATATACAAAAGGAGGAAAAAATGAATAGCAAAATTGATTTTATTAATGGAGAAACAAATAAGTCACTTATCAAGATGTTTGCTCCACTTATGGTAGGCATGATCATGCTAATGATCTACAACATGGTGGATGGCTTGTGGGTCGGAAACCTGCTTGGAGAGCTGGGGATGTCGGCGCTCACCGCTGGAACGGCGATTGTTTTGTTTTTAAATTCCATTTCAATGGGTGTTGGTAACGGTATTTCCGTTATGATAGCTAATCTTGTAGGAGCAGATGACAGAAAACATATTCCGGGGGCAGTAGCGACCGTAATAGCAGTATCCACTGTTTTTTCAATTGTACTTCTCATTTTAGGCGAAGTACTTGTTGATCCGATACTGGTTCTTATGGGAACGCCGGAAATTATTTTTTCTGATGCCGCAACATATTTAAAGATCTACTTATTGGGAAATGCAGCATTATTTATCTATATGGTGTTTACATCAATCTTTAGGGCATTTGGTGATCCAATGTTTCAGATGAAAGGTATGATGCTCACAGCAGTGTTTAATGCAGTTGTTGATCCTTTTGCAATAAAAGCTTATGGACTAGCCGGCGCAGCAATTGTTACAGTGGCTTCTGAAGTTCTATGCCTGGTTTACGCCATTATTTATCACAAAAAGAAAAAGATGTTTTCTATGGATTTTAAAAAGATCAATATGAATGATGCCATAACCATGGTCCGTTTATCTGTGCCAACTACAGTACAGTCGATCATGCCGCCACTTAGTTCTGCTTTTATGATTTCTTTCATCTCCTCATTTGGAATGAACACTATAGCAGGCTTTGGAGTCGCAAGAAATCTTGAGCTTATAATGTTTATGCCTACTACAGGAATGTGTATGGCAGTGACATCCATAGTGGGACAATGTGTTGGAGCAAAAAGGTATGACAGGGCGATGGATTATTTGAAATCAAGCATGATCATAGGAGGCTCTCTCATTGCAATTACAAGCGTGCTAGTGATTCTTTTTTCAGGTCAGCTCACAGCAGTTTTTGGACAGGGGGCTGAAGTCGCACAGGTAGTATCAAGGTTCTTTTCAATAATCAGTATTGGCTATGTTCTGTACATGCTCACAAGTTGTATGCAGGGATATATTACGGGAATTGGTAAGCCGGGAATGGCGATGGTTCTTTTGGTTCTTTATTACATTGTGTTTAGAATTCCAACTGCCTATATTTTTAAACAGCTCTTTGGCTTAAATGGAGTATGGTTTGCGTTTCTGATAAGCCATATTTTATCTGTGATAGTGGCTTTTGTAATGGTATCCTATATACAAAAGACATATTCAGCAGAGTATCGTATTTGTCACAAATTAGGAGCGTGAGCTATGAACAGCTACAAGGAACTTGCCTGGTTAAGGGTAAAGCGGCAAGGAATGATCACCGCAAAATGCATGAAAACATGGGAACTATGTATGAAGCTATGCTCGACCAGATACCTGAAAGTACTTTAGATAGCATGAGGCAGTTCCTTGAAGCTTTTGACAGAGCGCTTGATGATATGGATAAATCAGTGTAAAAAGCAAAATAATCAGTGTAATCCATGTTTTCTTTTCTCCAAAGGGTATAGTTACTATACAGTTTATGTTTTACACATTTGGAGGATATTGAATGAAAACCTTGTATTTCAGCTCAACTGGAAATTGCTTGTATGTGGCCAAGTGCTTGGGAGGAGAGTGTTTATCTATTCCCAAGCTGATCAAACAGGGAACCTGTGAGATAAAAGATGATGTTGTAGGTATAGTATTTCCGGTTTACGGGCTTTGCATACCACCATATATTGAGGATTTTTTGCAGAAACTGAAGGTAGAGTGCAACTATCTCTTCGCCATAGCAACTTACGGATGTTTTGCTGGATCTGTTTGCAACGAGGTAAACAAGATTACTCTGGCAAATGGAAGAAAGTTCGACTATATTAATTCTGTTTTAATGGGCGAGAACTGCATTACTTTTGCTGACATGAAAAAACAGGAAGGCGATAGCAAAAAGCAGCAGGACGCAATTGACCAGATTGTGGGCGATATAGTTGAAAAGAAAAAGTATGTAAAGAGGAATTCGTTTTTAAGCAAACTTATTACAAGTAGTCATAAGAAAAAGTATGAGTTTCCTATAGGAATTGGTATTACAGAAGAAGTTACCGTGAACGATGCGTGTACGGGATGTGGCACATGTTCAAGACTTTGTCCAATGGGAAATATACATATTGAAAATGGTCGCCTACTCTTTTCAAAGAATTGTATAAGCTGCGGAGCTTGTATTCAGAACTGCCCTAAGAATGCTATCCACCATAATAGAGAGAAGAGTTCCGCCAGATATAGGAATCCACATATAGAAATTGGTGAGCTTTTAATTTCTTAACGATGAAAAATGGAGAAAAAATATGAGTAATTACACAATTAGATTAGAAGAAAAGAAAGATTATAGAGAAGTTGAAAATTTAGTAAGGGAATCATTTTGGAACGTTTATCGTCCTGGATGCAGTGAGCACTATGTAATTCATGTGCTCAGAGATGATCCAGCATTTATTCCTGAACTCGATTTTGTTATGGAGCAGGATGGAAAGCTGATCGGACAGAACATGTTCATGAAAACTTTCATTGAGGCTGATGATGGAAGGGCTATTGATGTGCTTACCATGGGCCCAATTGGAATTACACCTGAACTTAAGAGAAAAGGCTATGGAAAGGCTATCTTGGATTATTCCCTTGAAAAGGCTGCAGAGATGGGATTTGGAGCAGTTCTTTTTGAGGGGAATATCGGATTCTACAGCCATTGCGGATTTGACTATGCAAGCAAGTTTGGGATCAGATACCATGATCTTCCAGAGGGCGCAGATGCGTCATTTTTCCTGTGCAGAGAGCTGATCCCGGGATATCTTGATGGCATCACAGGGGTATATCAGACCCCTAAGGGATACTATGTTGAAGACTCAGATGTCGAGGAGTTTGACAAGACATTCCCTCCGAAGGAAAAATTAAAGCTTCCCGGACAGATTTTTGATTAACGATTGGAGAACGAAGATGGAAACAAATTTGCAGAGATGAAATAAAATAAAAATATCGGAGGCATAAGATAACAATATATGGAAAAACGTGTAAAATGGTACGTGGGTCTAAGTTATTTTGTATTTTGGTTTATGGTGCTTGGATTGTGCGGGACTGCAAGTATGGTATTCCATTGCCCGCCGGTTGTAATGAGGATTTTATCCAATATCTGCGCATGGGCACCGACAATTGTGTTACTTATAGGTTTTAAGTATTTTTGCCCTGACCGTAGTATTGCTGATTTTTACAAAAAAGCTTTTGGTGGAAAGATAAGCATAGTAACGCTGGTAGCTTCAGCTATACTTACTCTTGGAGCTACTATTATTACAGTATTTGTTTTGTCCTTGATTCAGGGGAAGGCATTTGGTGAGTACTGGAATCTTGGGTCCTACCCGTTCTGGGCATCAGTTTTATTCTCGATCACAACTGGGCCAACAGGAGAAGAGTCAGGCTGGAGAGGTTATCTTCGCCCATACCTTAATGCAAAATACAGTTTTTTCAATGCATCAGTGATACAGGGAGTTATATGGGCGTTCTGGCATACCATTCTGTGGTTTGTAGATTCAGATTATATGGGAATCCAGATGATACCATACGTTCTGTCCAACGTTATTGTAATGACGGGACTTTGCTTTATCATGAATCTTTTCATGGAAAAGAACGATAACCTGATCTATGGCATAGTGATACACTTTTGCTTTAATTTTCTGTATTGTTTCTTACAGGTTGATATCTGGTTTTATGTTGTACTGTCAGCAATATACATAGTGATTATTGCGCTGATATGTTGGAAAAAGAATGTGATGTCAAAAGAATGATAACCGTTTAAAATAACAAGAAGGAGGAAGGACATGATAAATTGCAGTGTATATGCTCCATGCAGATGAAAAATATTTGTATGGAGGTTAAATGATAATGAAAAACAGAATAAAGGAATTAAGAGATTTTTACATAATCTGGATCACACAGAGTCTATCACAGCTTGGAAGTGCAATAACTGGATTTGCGCTGACACTGTGGATGTATGAAAAGACTGGATCAGCGCTGAGTACTGCAGCACTTACAATCTGTACATATGCGCCATATGTCATTATGAGCATTTTTGCCGGAGCAATAACAGATAAATTCGATAAAAAGAAAACCATGCTCATATGCGATCTTTTAGCGGCACTTACAACGGTTGTTGTATTTGTACTGTACAAAACTGATACGCTGACCATGTGGCACCTATATGTCATCAATGCCTTTTCGGGTCTCATGAACACTGTTCAGCAGCCTGCTTCAGAAGTGGCATATTCACTTATTGTACCAAAAGAGCATTATCAGAAGACCAGTGGCTTTCAGCAATTGTCCCGTTCGCTTATTTCAATTGGCAATCCGCTCATAGCTGCAGCACTCTATGGACTGGCAGGGTTGGATACGGTTATTGCGGTAGATCTTCTGTCTTTTGCCATAGCATTTGTGGCATTATTGTTCTTTATTAAATTGCCAGAGATCAAGGACGGAACAAGTAAGGACGAAAACGTGATCAAACTGGCTAAGGAGGGACTAAAGTTCCTAAAGGAAACTCCGCTCATACTTACTGTAATACTGTTTATGGCGGGGGTTAACTTCACAGCTTCAGCCTTTGATGCTGTACTTCCGGCCCTTGTTATACCTCGAAAAGGTAACAATGTTTATGGGATCGTAACAGCATGCTCAGGACTGGCCATGGTGGCAGGAAGTTTCCTTCCAATGATCCTGCCAAAGCCCAAGGACAGGGTAAGAGTCATATATCTCACGATGCTTTTTGCGCTGGGGATAGAGAACTTTTTACTGGCCTTTGCAAGAAGCTCTGTTTTATGGTGCATAGGCCAGATAATAGGATGGGTGTTTGTTCCACTCATGGCAGCCAACCAGAATGTAATAATGCGCAATGTTATTCCAATAGAGCTTCAGGGAAGAGTATATGCTTGCAGAAATACTCTGCAGTTCTTTACTATTCCAATCGGACTTTTCCTTGGCGGACTCTTTGTAGACAAGATCTGCGAACCGTTTATGGCATTGAAAAGTAATGATCCGTTCTGGACTTTTCTTTTCGGAAGCGGAAAGGGATCAGGCGCCGCAATGATGATGTTCATTCTTGGTGTGACAGGAACAGCCATATGTATAATCTCCGGTCAGATTATGAAAAAATATAGATATACTGAAGAATGATTTTTGACTTAAATATCAGTGTAAAACAGCCTCAAATGAGTGTAAATTTGAGGCTGTTTTTTGTTTTGTGATAAATATATTATTGGAAAAAAGAAATTAAAGATTCATGACAGGTGGGAGGAATGAATGGAATGATCCTAAGGTTTTATGACTGTTATTTGAAAAATGAAGGAGAGTTTTCAGTAGAGGAGTGCTACTGAGCATTTTAACAGATGGAAAAAAAGAATTCGATTTTTGGAAGTGTTAAATTTTATAAAAATGTGTTGGCGATAGCAGTACCTATAATGCTTCAACAGCTTATACAGAGTATGGTGTCGCTGATAGATAATTTTATGGTGTCAGGACTTGGCGATATATCAATGTCGGGTGTAAACATTGCCGGTCAGGTTCTTTTTGTGTTTATGGTCTTAATTAACACGATCACCATGACTGGTGGAATATTCCTTACGCAGTTTTTTGGTGCAAAAGATTGCGGTGGAATGCAGCAGGCGTTTATATTTAAACTGCTTGCAGGATTTGTTGCGCTTATTCCATACCTTATGGTCTGCCTTGTATATCCAAGAGAGATCCTGTCACTTATGGTTATTGGAAACACACAGGCGCCTCTTATTCTTGATGAGGCAGTTCCATACATACGGATCATGGCTATTGTGGGAATTCCCATGTTCATTTCTATGAGTATCGCAAGTTCACTAAGAGATATGGGAAAAGTCAAAACACCACTTGCTGTAACAGTAGTAGCAACTCTTACAAATACGGTATTCAATTACCTTCTTATTTACGGTAATTTTGGAATGCCTGCACTTGGTGTAAGGGGAGCTGCTTACGCCACTGTTATAGCCAGAACACTGGAGTTTGCTATATTTGCATTCATCTATTTCAGGAGCAAACCTGATTTTGCAGTTCGCTTAACAAGGGACTTTATGTTAGATGGAAAGTTGTTCAGGGAAATTTTAAGAAAAGGCGCTATGATGCTGCTTTGTGAAATGACCTGGGTCCTTTCAGAAACTTTGACGACGGCTATCTATAACGGAAGGGGCGGAGCAGATGTAGTTTCAGGTATGGCGTCCAGTTTTGCTATAGCAAACCTGTTTTTTGTAGCATTTGGTGGAATCTACTCGGCAACTACCGTCATAATTGGAAAAACTCTTGGAGAAGGAAATCTTGAAAAAGCCCGCAAAGAAAAAACATGGCTTTTATCAGGAGCTATCGTATTTGGTGTTGCCATGACTTTTGTCGGATTTGCTACAACACTTATCATTCCTGTTGTATTTGGAAAGCTAAGTCCAAGTGCTATTGCAATTTCAAGGAGTATGGTAATACTTATGGCATTCTTTATGCCTGTATGGGTACTTGTAAACGCACAGCAGGCTATTGCAAGATCTGGCGGCGATACCAAGATGGGCGCATATGCAGATGCTGGAATAACAATAGTGGTCATGCTTCCTATGCTTTTCATGCTTGCAAGATATACCAATTTCGGCCCGGTACAGATGTACCTTTGCGTAAAGCTTCTGGATATTGTCAGGACCGTTATATTCCATTTTTGGCTAAAGAAAGAGCGCTGGCTTAATAATCTTGCTGGTGAACATCAGTCAGACCCACATGCCCAGAAGGCTTCATGAAGTATTGGAGGAAAAAATGAATACTATATTGGCAGTAATTGGAATTATTGGCGGTCTTCTTTGTGCTACCGCAGATCTATTACTGGATTTAAAGGGACCGAAAAATAAGAAACTTGGTAAGATGGGCGTCATTGACAGCGAATGGAAAAATATGGCCCACTGGAGGTTTGTGTGGTCTGATATTCTTGCGATGTTTGTCTTCTATGTTTAGACTGGCATTTTTCTTCTGACATTAAGTGCATGATATAATTTTACAAACGAGGTCTCGTATGTGACGGGGCCTTTTATTTTATGCATTTTTTACTTGTGACGTTTTAGGGAATCTTTCTGGTAGAAAAAGGGTATGTATTTAATAAAAACATAGAAAATATTGGATAGCTAAACATTAAGGATACAAAATGTGTACCTCCGTTTGGCGGTTTGTACCCTAAAACATCCGAAGTATCAACTGATTAAAATCAAGGACTGTAATCCTGAAGATAAAGTTGAGAAGAAAGATGCAAAGAAAACATCTGCTGGGAAGAGCGCAGCGAAGAAATCATCAGTAAAGCTTCCTACACAGGCCCAGGTTAAGAAGATACTTGGTGCTGCAAACAGCGGATATGCAAAAACAGTGATGGAAGTAATAAAGACATCTAACCAGATAACATTTGAGATGAACATGAGGATGAAACTTGCAGAGGCAGGACTTGGTGGTACAGTATGCCAGGAACTTGCCAAGGCATTAAATGATGAGTTTGGGAAAGCATTACCCACATCCTAAAGCAAACGGAGATATATGGAACACATGGTGCTCTTTGATTACGGTCTTGATCCGCTTTCAAAAGAGACAAAATAGTTTTTTCAAGGTCGCCTCTCGTGCGACCTATTTTTTTCCCAAATAAAGTAACATTACCTTACAAGCTAAATAACACCACATGATAAGAGTAAAACACGGCTGGCGCGCAGGCCGGGGATGCAGAAGAGGGCTATGGAGGTGGCAGCCGTATCTCACAATCATCCTGAAGGGATAAAAGGAGCGGTTGTGACATCAACATGTATCTGGATGGCACGTCATGATAAATCCAGGCAGGAAATCTATGAGTATGTCCTTGAGCAGTATCCGGTAAAGGATTATAAGTACAGCATTGGCTATAGCCTTGATGAAATGAGACCGCGCTACAAGTGGGATGTCAGCTGTCAGGGATCAGTTCCTGCAGCCATGAGGTGTTTTTACGAGAGTACAGATTATGAGTCTTTTATCAGGAATATCTGACAAAAGAACTACTGGAGATTCTTGAATTGTAATAAGGGGATATCTCACAAATGGACGTTCGACAGATAAGGCATAGCTGATGATCGTTTGGAGATCGTTTTTGCTAGCTTCCAGAAACAGGAAGCGGGTATGGGGCATATCAGTAACCAGAATTTTGTGCAGGGCATCTTTTTTGAGATGATGTTAGCAATAACTAACATAAAGTGGTATTATGAAACTGCAGATAAAGTTAAACGATTGGAGGACGGTATGAAAGCAGATTATCGATGGAGTTTCATCATATGTGGTTATCCCTGATGGTGGTAAATGTCTTGATGTTGGCTGTGGCAGCGGTGCATTAAGTAATGCTATTGCAAAGAAAAATCCGTGTGCGCAGGCTTTTCGAAGATTAAGACAGACCATCATGAGAGTAAACCTTGGATTACAGTGATTGCAAGAAAGTAGGAAGGGAAATATCATGAAAAAGCTGAGCAGAGAAGATGTAACCGGTATTTCGAAACAGATAGCGGATGCATTTTACGACTATAAATACAATGAAGAGGATCTTGGAATGAAGCTTCCGATAGCGGTTGTAGGAACTAATTCATGGGGAAGTGCAGCATATGGTAAGGTGCTTCGTGGAGAGAGTGTAGATACCGAAACGATCAGAAAATGCTATGAAAGAGCGAAAGAAAAAGGCCTGATGATCTTTGATCTTGCACAGGATTATGGACTTGGTAAAGCCCAAAAAATGATCGGAGAGTTTGGATGCGGCGATGTGGTCATTTCGTCGAAATTCACTCCCGTAGGCGCATATAAAGAAGGACAGGTCAGGAAGTCTTTGGAAAAAGATCTGCAGGATTTTAAACGCAGTTATGTAGATATATATTGGCTTCACCTCCCTTCGGATATAGAAAAGAATTTAAACGAGATCATTACCCTTGTTAAAGAAGGAAAAATAAAACATGTAGGGATTTCGAACTTTACGCTTGATGAATGCAGACGGTCAAAAAGGATCGAAGTTTGCTGAAAGGTTTGTCGATTACGGCATAACAGGCCTGTCAGTTTAGAGGTGTGTAGTAAATGTTTGATAAGAGATTGATGGCTATGTGCCCAGAGAGCAAAAAATACATAGTGGGTAACATTATCTGCCAATGGTTGGAACTTATGATGAACGCAGTGATGATTTTTGTCATCGCAAATGTAGTAGGAAAGCTGTATCGCAAGGAAATGATCGTAAATGAGATGCTTATTTTTCTTGTGATACTTGCAGGTGTTCTCATTGTTCGGTTTATCATGACAAAGGAAACGACGGAGATGAGCTATCGCGCATCGAAGACTGTAAAGCGCGTCATGAGAGAGCAGATATATAAAAAGATACTGCAGCTTGGAAATACTTACAGAGAGCACGCGACAACTGCAGAACTTGTTCAGGAATCGGTGGAAGGGGTAGAACAGCTTGAAAGCTATTTTGGACAGTATGTACCTCAGTTTTTCTACGCATTTATAGCTCCGATCACCTTGTTTGTGTTGTTCGGTCTTGCGGGAAGTTTCAAGGTGGCAGGAGTGCTGCTTATCTGTGTCCCCCTCATTCCGGGAACTATAATGATGGTCCAGAAGATTGCAAAGAAGCTTCTGTCCAAGTACTGGGATCAGTATGCGAAGCTTGGAAGCACCTTCCTAGAAAACCTTCAGGGGATGACAACTCTGAAAACATACAAAGCAGATGCTTATAAGAACGAACAGATGAACGCGGAATCCGAGAACTTCAGAAGGATTACCATGAAAGTCCTGACGATGCAGCTCAATTCCATTATCATCATGGATTTCTTCGCATACGGTGGTGCCGCACTTGGCATTGCGCTTGCGGGAAAGGCCTTTGTAGACGGAAATCTTACAATTCAGAGTACGGTCTTTATGATTCTTCTTTCAGCGGATTTCTTTCTGCCGATGAGAAAACTTGGTAGCTACTTCCATGTGGCTATGAATGGAATGGCCGCAAGCGATAGAATATTTGAATTCCTAAGCGAGGAAGAGCCAAAAGAAAAGACTGCGAGACTTCCCGAGACAGGTCTGGATATTAGACTTTCAGATGTCTGCTTTTCTTATGATGATGAAAAGCAGGTACTTGACAATGTTTCAATAGATATCCGAGAGCATACGTTTACAGGTATCGTGGGGGAGAGCGGAAGTGGTAAATCAACCATCGCATCTCTTATCATGGGACGAAATACGATTAAGCATGGAACTCTTACTATTGCCGGAATAAACGTTTTTGATATCAACGAAGACAATCTTTTTATGAATATCAACTATGTAGGTATTGGCAGTACGTTCTTCAAAGGAACTGTGCGGGAAAACCTTCTTTTGGCGAATCCTGAGGCATCAGAGGAAGAACTTTGGAATGTGCTGACTGAGTGTAATATAGATGGATTCTTCAAGGAAGAAAAAGGACTGGACACTCTTCTTACGGAAAATGCGGGAAACCTTTCCGGTGGGCAGAAACAGAGGCTTGCTTTGGCAAGAGCAATCCTTCACGATGCGAAGGTATATATATTTGACGAGGCTACAAGCAATATTGATATCGAGAGTGAGGAACTTATCCTTTCTGAGATAAAGAAACTTGCTGAAAAAAAGACAGTTATCATGATCACCCACAGGCTTATGAATGTTGTGGATGCGGACAGAATCTTTGTGATGGATAACGGCAGGATCTCCGGATCGGGAACGCATGTAGATCTTCTTGAAACGAATAACGTATACAGAAATCTGTGGAATACACAGAAAGAACTTGAGGACTACGGGAAGGGAGGTTTTATCGCATGAAAAAGCAAAACAAAGCACTGATCCTGTTCAGAATGCTTAAGCTTGTAAAGCCTCTCTCCGGGTTTATGATCCTGGCTGTCGTGCTCGGAACACTTGGCTTCCTTACAGCAGAGTTCATTCCGATACTTGGTGGAGAAGCAATACTCATAGGGCTTGGGATACAAACAAAGCTATCTTGGAACACGCTTGTATGGCTGCTTTTATCATTTGCGATACTGCGAGCGATATTCAGGTTTACAGAGCAGCGGACGAATCATTATATAGCATTTACGCTGCTCGCGATCATAAGAGACAAAGTGTTTAAGGCACTCAGAAGGCTATGCCCTGCAAAGCTTGAAGGAAGGGATAAAGGAGATCTGATATCTCTCATCACATCGGATGTGGAGCTTCTGGAGGTGTTTTATGCACATACTATCTCGCCGATATGCATCGCTATAGTATCGGAAACGATTATGTGCCTGTTTATCAGAAGCTTTCACCCGCTTCTTGGTATCGTCGCACTGATTGCGTTTATTTTTTTAGGCGTGATTCTTCCCATGATCATTTCAAAGCGGAGCGGTACAACGGGCGATGAACTTCGGGCGCAGTCAGGAGAACTTTCAGCACATATGCTTGAAAGCATAAGAGGGATCGATGATATGCTTCAGTATTCCTTTGGAGAAAAGAGACTGAAAGAGATAAGTGATAAAACAAGAGCACTTTCGGAGAGACAGGAAGTTTTGAGTAAGCTTACCGGAACCAACATGGCGATAGCAAATATGCTGATACTGATCTCCGATATCGCAATGCTGCTGGTTTGCGCATGGCTTTATCAAGCCGGGCAGATTGGATTTGACGGATTCCTTATACCGATGATCGCTCTCATGTCATCCTTCGGACCTGTTATCGCACTTGCGGCACTTGGTACAACTCTACAGAGTACAGTGGCTTCAGGTGCAAGAGTACTTGCAATCATAGATGCAGAACCGGAGACGGAAGACATAACAGGGAAGGCATCTGTAGACTTTGACGGTGCGGAAGTAAAAAACGTTTCTTTTGCCTACGCAGGAGAAAATGTGCTGAATAACATATCGCTGCAGGTGCCAAAGGGAAAGATTGTCGGTATTGTTGGAAAGAGTGGGTGTGGCAAGTCTACACTTTTAAAGCTTCTCATGAGATTCTGGAATGCCTGTAATGGAGAAATCTCGGTATCCGGAAGAAATGTAAGTGAGATAAACACAGCGGATCTTCGGGACATGGAAAGCTACATGACTCAGGAGACAGAGCTTTTCAAAGATACGATTGGTAACAATATCCGCATCGGAAAACTTGATGCAACTGACGAAGAAGTTGTGAAGGCATGCAAAAAGGCTTCTATACATGACTTTATTATGACGCTTCCGAAGGGCTATGAAACTGAAGTTGGAGAATTGGGAAGCACCTTATCCGGAGGCGAGAGGCAGAGAATAGGACTTGCAAGGGCGTTTCTTCATAATGCACCGTTTATGCTTCTCGACGAACCAACAAGCAATCTTGATAGTCTCAATGAAGCTGTGATTCTGAAATCTCTTAAAGAAGAAGGGAGAGAAAAGACTGTACTCCTTGTATCTCATAGAGAGTCAACCATGAGGATTGCAGAGAAAACATTGGTGATGGAAGGCGGACGGATTTCGTGAATAAGACGGAGAGTTTGTGATTGAGGCAAAAAGCCAGTTCTGGCACTGCTATGACAAAGCGTTAAGATACAACACGTAGCTCGATTGTGCTGTCAGTCATCTCAATGAACCTGGATAGCCTGTTAAGGCTTTCTTTGTTCCAAAAATTGATTTTGATTTTTTCAAGGTACAATTGTTGTTATACTTTATGCGAAAGCGTCGGCTGAAAAATCAGCCGGTTGCTGAGCATACACTAAATACAAAACCTGTGCCATGCCAATCCGATTCGCCTACAGAAACACCTCCCAAAGTGTTACCGGCGCTACTTATCGCCATTGCTGCAGGCAACATAAACAGCCAAATTGTGTTGCCGATGCAAAGAATGGATACTCCGGTTGCACCTGACAGATTGAACACCAATCTGTTCAGTAATATACCCGAAATAAAAGCAGTCAACTCCCTGATATTTGAATCAACTGCTAATCATTCTTGTTGCATTTTACAGCTTAGGACAAATATAATATAGATTATTGTTTTTCCTTAGAAAAACAGGAATCGTACTGGACTAGGTCCTCGCAAAGCGAGAGGCGTGTCCTGCGGAGCAGGATTCTTGCGGCAATTTCCGCCTTTGCCCGCAAGAAGTCATACAAAAATTAGTTGTGGGGAGAACTAAAAAAATGATGACTTATAAAGAAATATTTAAGGAAATAGTAGAAATCATGCGGGAGGATTCTGCAACCTGTAAAGATTATGGAGCAGGTAATTTTCAGGAATATGAAGGCCAAATATCCGATGACATGGAGCGTAAGGATTTTTTGCATCTTGTACAGGAATATTTGGCAACTTTCGGTGTAGAAGCACATCTATATTTTACAGATTATAGTCTTGAAAAAATTGGCTTTTCAGTGATGAGGCAGGACGATGTACTATACGTGATAAAGGCTAATGAAGATACAGGGCTTGTCTCAGGGGATAAAATAGTCGCGATTGATGGATTTTCAATAAAAGAATTATATCAAAGAGAAAAAGCATTTTTCATGGGGGAAACAGAGGAACGTGAAGGCAAAAACTGGCCGTACGTGTTAAAGTTTTACAATAGTTTAACTGTTATTCATCCAGATGGTTCACAAGAAGATATTTCTATTATTCATAATACAAAGCGGACAGAGACGGAAAGTTATTGCTATAAAGAATATGATGATACGCTTTATCTTAAATTTCCGGATTTTGCTGATTTGGACGAGATAAATCAGTTATTCAATAAATGTAAGAGTATTCTGGAGAACTGTAAAAAACTTATTGTGGATGTCCGTGGAAATGGCGGAGGTGCAGATTCTGCATTTGTGCCTCTCCTGGAGTATTGCTTTCCGGAAGGGAAATTAGTTATGGATTATTATAAGCCGGAATATCCTATTGAAATTAATTACTCTGTTAGAAATTGTAAAGATCGAATCGAGAATCTAAAACAATTTTTGGCTGGTGATTTACCGGAAGACATGACTGCTATGATCAATACAATGATTACAAATAACAATAAAAATATAGGCAAAGGATTCCTTGATGATGATGACGTATTTGCAAGTGGAATTATCGGGAAAAAAGGTCCTGAAAAAGTATTGATCATAACGGATGAAAGATGTGGTTCTTCGGGGGATGCATTCGTTGAGGTTATGTCATGTTCTCCTAAAGTGACTTTAGTTGGAAGACCTACTATGGGAATTACAGATTATTCAAATTGTAATATGGTTTCCTTTGATGATTTCAGTTTTATTTATCCGACGTCTAGAGACAAAAGAATTGATCATGGGAAAGGGCTTGCGCATAAAGGGGTACCTGTAGATTATTATATCCCCTGGTCTCCCGATCATATAGGTAAGGATGTGGAGTTGGATTACTGTTTGAAATTGATTTAAAAGACTATAAAAAACAGATTTTGTTTTCCGAAGACCATCAGGCAGAGCTATCATTATCAAGGGTGATATGATAGCTCTTGTATAATTAAGCGGCAAGCTCCAGACATTTGACACTGTACAAGAAGTGTTTGATTATTGCTTCATAACGCTCTGCGTCAACAAGGATATTGCGAGTATGATCTGCGCCTTCAAATATGTGCATTTCTGTATAGCCCTTGGTTGCGGACTCAAGTTCCATAGTATCATTTACAGGTACAACGCAATCACTGTCTCCTTGAATGAAGCATACCGGAATTGTATTGCCTTTAAGGCTGTCTTTTGTAAAAATGTTTTTATAAGAGAATCCGAACATAAGCTTGAAAAAAATCTCCGCCGGATCAAAAAGTACAGGTGATACATGTGCTACCTGCTGAGCAAGCTTGCAAAGAAGTGAATAAAGTGAATTGTAGCAGCTGTCAGCGATAACAAAAGAAATATGAGGATTATACTTAAGAGCGGTAAGAGCAGTCACACCGCCAAGGCACTCGCCGTGTACGCCTATTTTGATATCATTCCCGAAACGGTTAACTGTATCATTTATCACACTAAGAAGATCCTTGCTTTCCTTGATGCCCCATGTTGATGGAGACTTTTTGTTATCACCATGCCCACGAAGATCAAAGAGAATACCATTATATCCCATTTTTTGGAATATGTTAAAATATTTGATTCCTCCAATTCTGCAATAAGTTGATGAATGAACCAGAATAACGTATTTTTTGGAAGGTATGGCTGAAGGAATATATGTTGCATGTAGCTCATAGCCGTCAAAGGATTTAATTATATATTCTTCCTTTTTCCAGTTCTTATAACCATCCAGAAAATGTCTACGATTTTCTTTCTGATATGCTATGCTGGGATCGATGCATTTAACAAGTCCCATAGATCTTGCAAGTATTGCGCAGACAAAAAGATATAAAATGAATAGAATTATTGGTACTACTATTATCATATAATGACTCGTTCCTTACAAAAAAAATAAACAAATGATTTTTAAGATAGAATCATATCATAAAAAATCAAAAAAGCAAATATTTTGTTTCCAAGGAGATCTGGCTATGAAGAAGATCATTATTATTCTCATGGCTATGTTTTTTTATAGTCAATGTGTTTATGTATGTGACGATTACAAGACGCCTTGGCAATAACTATAGCGATGCTACCAAGAACAGGATGGTTGATGTTGGAAGTTACTTGCCCTTTGAAGAGGAGTCGAATCTTGCAAGAACAGGATCTTCATTATATTTTGATGAAGATGATGACCTTCCCGTTTTGGACGGCGCAGCAGCGCTTGTTCCTGTATATGCCTCAGTGATTGACAATATCTATCCTGAGGGATGTGTGACTTATGAAGGCGGCAAGTTTTCTGATGATAACAAGTTTGGAGAGAATTTTGCAAGTGACAGCGTCATGCAGTTTCAGAATACAGTAAGAGGATATAACGCTCTTGTAGAGGGCTCTGTGGACCTTTTCTTTACAACTCATCCATCCCGGGAGCAGCTTGACTATGCCAAAGACATGGACGTAGAACTTGAGATCGTGCCTATAGGTCTTGAAGCTTTTGTCTTTTTTGTTAATGCGGATAACCCTGTAGAGAATCTCTCAATAGATCAGATCCGAGGAATATATAGAGGCAATATTAAGAACTGGAATGAAGTTGAAGGCCCCGACCGCCTTGTCAATCCCCTTCTTAGGATTAAAGGATCAGGAAGCCAGACCATGATGGAGACGTTCATGGAAGGCGATATGATTAGTAGGAGAGATCCGCTCTCAATATTTGGTGGAGCAATTGGTTATTCTTTTAGATTCTATCTTGCCGGGATGGTAGCCAATGACAACGTTAAGATGCTGTCTGTAAATGGAATATATCCAAATGCTGAGAACATCAAAAACGGTTCCTATCCAATATCTGCCAATTTCTATGTAGTATACAGAAAAGATAACAATAATGAAAATATTATAAAACTTGTCAACTGGCTACAATCTGATGAAGGCCAGAACATGATAGAAGCATGCGGCTACGTAGGTGGAAGCCATCGTTAAAAAATAATGATCAGGATGAGAACAATAACAATATGACGGTTTATGAAAATGGCGGAGAAAATAAAAAGGTAAACGATGAGGACATGAGCTCATTTGCTTCCGGAATAAAAACTGATGATGAAACTGCTATAGCAGAAACAGAATTTGTTCTAAATGATGAGATAGATGAGAGGTGTCCGGTTCAGTATGAGACCAGAAGAGGAAATGTGAATTACGGTGAGTTTTCCCATGGAACTTATTATTCTGAAACCTGTTCTTTGGAGAGAGGATACTGTATTCTACTTCCGGCAGATTACAGCGAGGATAAGAAATATCCCGTTCTTTATCTTTTACATGGTATATTTGGAAATGAGTACTCTTTTTCTGAAGATAAATCCAACAAATTAAGGGAGCATCCACTAAATAACGCAATTTTCCTGACACTTTTATAGTTTATTGAGTTTTATGGAGTTTATTTTTTACACAACTAGGAGAGACATGGTGATGGATAGACCTGTAACAACACTTTTTATGCTTATGTCACTTGATGATTCTTACATCAGACTTAAGTACAGAGTGATATCTTGATCACAGTTACCTGCATGTGAGTAGGCATAATCTTTTTACAGCAATGACAAAGGTGTTATTGACTTTGCCCTTGGGGCAGCCTTTATCATTTGAAAAAACGAAACAACAGGAGGATTACACAATGCAGATAGGAAGTTCAAATGATTCAGAAGCAGTAAAGGCGCAGTATGCCACATCAAAAGGATTAGATACCAGGTTATCTTTTCACGATAAATATTCCACAAATAAGCTGGGATACGGAAATTGGATAGTGTCCAATTATGAAATAGCTGAAGGCATGAAGGTGCTGGAACTTGGCTGCGGCACAGGAAGTTTGTGGATGGGAAGGGATGAACTTGTGGATAAGTTTGGCAAGTTTGTTTTAACCGACTTTTCGGAAGGAATGCTTGCTACAGCAAAAGGAAATCTTGGAGAGAGAAAAAATCTGGAGTACAAACAGGCTGATATACAGGACCTCCCCTTCGAAGATGACTCTTTTGATGTGGTTATAGCAAATTCCATGCTGTACCACGTGCCGGATATCATGAAAGGAATCAGCGAAGTTCGAAGAGTTTTGAAGGACGACGGAGTTTTTTATACTGCGACGCTTGGGGAAAATAACTTTACAGACATACTTGCTAAGTGGTTTGAACTTGGGGGCGAGAGTTTTAATCCAAACCATAACTTCACTATGCAAAATGGCGGCGACATGCTGAAAAAGGCTTTTGCAGATGTGGAAGGAAGAATTTACGGGGATTCACTTCATGTGACAGATATAGAGGACCTTGTTGATTATCTGTGCAGCCTTGCATCTTTTAAGACGATAATGGATATTCCTGTGGATAGGATCGCTTGGATATTAAAAGAGCATGCGGTGGACGGAGCTATTGATCTGCCAAAGGAATATGGCATGTTCATAGCAAAAGGCGTGCGTAATTTTGGAGGAAGAGTATGAAGGCCTTGATAATAGGAGCCAGTGGATTTCTTGGTGGAACTATATATTACAAATTAAAAAATGCAGGCGCTGAGGTGCTTGGCACATACAGTCAGCATAAAAAGCAGGATGATTTTGCAGAGCTTGATGTTATGGACTCTCAAAGACTACTTGAGATTGTGCGTGATTTTGCTCCCGATGTCATCATCTGGACAGTTATGAACCATGACGCAGAAGAGGAAATAGCAGAAAAGGTAATGCCTGCGCTGCGGGATGCAATCGGAGATACGAGGTTTATTTTTATCTCTACTTCAGTAGCCTATGAAAAGAATATGACCGAGGATGTGACACCTTTTCTAAGGTCAGATGAGATGTACAACCATCACTATTTTAACGGCAAGATAAAGTCCGAGAATGTCATAAGAAAGATGCGGGATTACTGCATTGTCCGCCCAGGCAGCATATATGGGATCAATCCTTACGGCGAGATGGATGTAAGGAGCTGCAAGTTAAAAGAGCATGTGGACTTAGGGCAGCAGTACGTCAGGGCTGGCAACATTCTATTTAGCATAGTTGAGGTGAATGAGCTGGCAGATGCCGTAATTGAACTTGCCACCGGGGATTATGTTGGAATTATAAATGTTTCTGAGGATAAACCCATTTCCCATTATGGTTTTAATAAGGCTCTGTGCAGGCGTTATGGCTGGGATGATAGCTGCGTTGTGGCTAATAGAGAGATCGAGAATATCTACTATTTTGATAATAGTTTAAGAAAGCGTCTATTGAAGACCAGGATCATGAGTATTGATAAATCATAAGAAAACGGATGTAGAAGGCATCCATGGCGGGATAGAAGGAATAATAGTTAAGGAGAGTTATGTTACCTGCAAGATTAGAAGCTGAAAAACAGATAAGGGAAATAAAGATTGATGATATACCTAGCGTTTTGCCGCTGTATATCACTTATTACAATGAAAATGAAGATGGCTGCTGGACAGAAACTACTGCAGGAAAAAGAATCCATCAGGTTCTTTCAATGGAAGATTCTTACGGCCTGGTTTTGGAAAAGGATGATCAGGTGATTGGCTTTGTAATGGGTTTTTTCAAGCAGTATGACGATATTGTGAGTTATACGCTGGAAGAGATAGTCATTGCCAAGGATTTTCAGAATCAGGGACTTGGCAGCTTTTTATTAAATGAATTGGAACAGCGCGCTAAAGAAAAGGGCGCATCTTGCGTAGAACTGCAGGCAGTAAATGACGAGATGCATGAAAAGTACTATGGAAAAGCCGGATATTATACAGCTGAGAATTTCGTGATGAAGGCAAAGTGGTTTGAATAATTGGAGACTATATGAATATTGCAGTTTTATCAGACATTCATGGAAATCATATTGCACTCAGAGAGTGTTTAAATTTTCTAGAGAGTAAGGACATAGATGCATATTGTTTTTGGGCGACTACACCGGAGAGTTTCCGGGAATAGAAGAGACCATGAAAATGCTCTATGATCTGCGTGATAGTCAAACTTGCTATTTTCTAAGCGGAAACAAGGAAAACTATCAGATAGATGAGCTTGGTGAAGACTACCCGGAATGGGACGCATATCCCAGTACCATAGGAATGCTTAGGTATGCGCATAAGCACCTTACTAAAGAGGATGTTGAGTTTTTTAACAGCCTCCCAATCACTATGAGAAATACGGCGAGTGCAACTGGCCCATGATCCCTGAGGAGTGCTATGCGGCGGCGTTTGAGGAAATCGTAAGTGAATGCGGAGGAATCAGAGGTATAAGTCATGGGATACAAAATCAGAAAAGCGGTTTCGGAAGATGAGCAGAGAATACGCGAATTGTTCATAGAGATGTTGCAAACTATTTATCATACAGAAGATGTACAGGATTATGAGCCGGGGTATCTGGACAAGTATTGGACAGATGGCGAGGATGTTATTTTTGTATCTGAGGATAATGGCGTTATTGCGTACCTGGGTGTGGAAGTTCATCGAGAGGACGAAAAAGATTTTGTTTATCTTGATGACTTATCGGTTACAGAGAAGTACCGCAGCCAGGGGATAGGTTCCGCTTTGATTCATGAGGCTGAAAATTACGCCAAGAAGAAGGGTGTGGAGAATATCCTTTTTCATGTGGAAAAATCAAATACTGAAGCGTTCAGGTTATATGAAAAACTTGGATATAAGATATTCAGGGATGATGGTAGCAGATATCTGATGAAGAAATGAACTACCTCCACCGACTCTGCGTCGGAAGAGGTTTCTGTTATGCCGCAGAGCGGCATGAACCTTTGGGATGCTTA
>NZ_JNKH01000043.1:0-28563 GCF_000701985.1 Butyrivibrio sp. WCE2006
TGGATGGCTTCCCGAGTGGCCAAAGGGGACAGACTGTAAATCTGCTGCAAATTGCTTCGGTGGTTCGAATCCACCGCCATCCATTCAATTAAATATCGCGGGGTGGAGCAGTCTGGAAGCTCGTCGGGCTCATAACCCGAAGGTCATAGGTTCAAATCCTGTCCCCGCTACTCAATTTGCCTAGATAGCTCAGTTGGTAGAGCAGAGGACTGAAAATCCTCGTGTCCTTGGTTCGATTCCGAGTCTAGGCATCTTTTTTATTAATTTATTTAGCAGTTCGCATTTATTTCAAGTTAGTTTTAATAGTTTAGTTATTGCCTGAGAAATATAGGACAAAGGTATCAAATATCGGAATAATTTTATTAGGTTTAAAGTTTTAGAATGAAAAAAAATATTTTATAGCATGCAAATTTATTATTTTTTTGTTGATATATCTATAAAACCCTTATAAAATTAAATTCGGATTTACTTAAAGGGGCGGTATTTTAAATGACTAGACAGGAAAAATTTGAAAGACATAAGAAAATCAGAGAATTACTTCATAAACATGGGAAGGAAATTCTTTCATCAAGATCTTTTATTTTATCACATGGGTTTATTCAACATGGAGACATGTCAGTATATGAACATAGCATAAATGTTGCTGATCGGGCATTACGTATAAATAGATTCTTACATGTAAAATGTAAAGAAAGAGAATTGGTACGAGGTGCACTTCTCCACGATTACTTCTTATACGATTGGCATAAGGATGGTAAGGATAAGGGTAATGTACATCCAAAATTGCATGGATTTTTTCATCCGGGAACGGCTCTAAAAAATGCTAGCAGGGATTTTGTATTGACACCTCGTGAGAAGGACATAATCAAGAAGCATATGTGGCCATTGACTATCGTTCCACCTCTTTGCAGGGAGGCATGGGTAGTAACCTTAGCTGATAAGTATTGCTCTACTATGGAGACACTCGGTCTTCATAAGGCTAAGATTAAGGTGAAATATATAGATATTCCTGAGCAAGATTAAATATAATAATCTCTATCAGGCTCTCTTTAGATGGGCTTGGTAGAGATTTTTTGTTGTTTTCTTATAATTTAAGACTGAAAAAATGGATGATACTTTATTACTTACAACAAGCTCCATTAGATGTCATTAAAACCATGCTAGGTCTAGTATAAGACCTGAAAATACGTTGACAAATATTCTGCCTAAAACAAAAAATAATATGAGGAGGGGATCAGGTCAAGATTTATGTCTAAACAAAAATCGATTTGACAAGATAACCAAGACAAGGCTTTTACTCAAAAAACAATATGATGGAGGTAACAAAGTCAAAATCTCTGCTGAAACCAAAATCAATTAGACACGGTAATTAAGACAAGATTTCTGTTCAAAAAAATCCACTTGACGAGGTAACCAGGTCAAGTGGATTTTGCAACTTATGAATTCTTACTTATGTTATAAGTAAATAATATTAAAGCTTAGGGCCAGCAGCTACAAGAGCCTTACCAGCATCGTTGCCTTCATATTTCTTGAAGTTCTTTGTGAATCTCTCTGCAAGATCCTTAGCCTTAGCTTCCCATTCAGAAGCATCTGCATAAGTATCACGAGGATCAAGGATTGCAGGATCAACACCCGGAAGAGATGTAGGTACTTCGAAATCGAAGATCGGGATCTTCTTTGTCTCAGCCTTGTTTACATCGCCATTAAGGATTGCATCGATGATTCCACGAGTATCCTTGATGGAAATTCTCTTACCTGTGCCGTTCCAACCTGTGTTAACAAGGTATGCCTTAGCACCAGACTTCTGCATCTTCTTAACAAGTTCTTCACCGTACTTTGTAGGATGAAGCTCAAGGAATGCCTGGCCGAAGCAAGCTGAGAATGTAGGTGTGGGCTCTGTGATACCACGCTCTGTACCAGCAAGCTTAGCTGTGAATCCTGAAAGGAAGTAGTACTGTGTCTGCTCAGGTGTAAGAATTGATACAGGAGGAAGTACACCGAATGCATCAGCTGAAAGGAAGATAACATTCTTAGCGTCAGGACCTGCAGAAATCTTATTAACCTTCTGAACAATATTATCAATGTGGTTGATAGGATAAGAAACACGAGTATTCTCTGTAACGCTCTTATCATCAAAATCAATCTTACCATCATCAGCTACAGTAACGTTCTCAAGAAGAGCATCTCTCTTGATTGCGTTGTAGATGTCAGGCTCAGCATCCTTGTCGAGGCCGATAACCTTTGCATAGCAACCACCTTCAAAGTTGAATACACCGTTGTCATCCCAACCGTGCTCGTCATCACCGATAAGAAGTCTCTTAGGATCTGTTGAAAGAGTTGTCTTACCTGTTCCGGAAAGACCAAAGAAGATAGCAGTGTTCTTACCTTCCATATCTGTATTAGCTGAGCAGTGCATGGAAGCCATGCCCTTAAGAGGAAGGTAATAGTTCATCATAGAGAACATACCCTTCTTCATCTCTCCGCCGTACCATGTGTTAATAATAACCTGCTCACGGCTTGTGATATTGAAAGCTACGCAAGTCTCAGAATTAAGACCAAGCTCCTTATAGTTCTCAACCTTTGCCTTTGAAGCATTATATACTACAAAATCAGGCTTGAAATCAGCGAGTTCTTCATCTGTAGGCTGGATGAACATGTTCTTAATGAAATGTGCCTGCCAAGCTACTTCAACGATGAAACGAACTGCCATGCGAGAATCTTTGTTTGCACCGCAGAATGCGTCAACAACGAAAAGTCTCTTATCGCAAAGCTCTTTCTTAGCGATTTCCTTAACTGTATTCCAAGTCTCTTCAGTCATAGGGTGGTTATCATTCTTATATTCTTCAGATGTCCACCAAACTGTATCCTTAGAGTTAGCATCCATAACGATGTATTTATCTTTAGGAGAACGTCCTGTATAGATACCAGTCATTACGTTAACGGCGCCAAGCTCAGTCTCCTGACCCTTTTCATAACCTGTAAGATCTGACTTCATTTCTTCTTCGTATAAAAGCTCATAAGAAGGGTTGTGAACAATCTCAGTTGTTCCGGTAATACCGTACTGTGTTAAATTGATTTCTGCCATTTCTTTAACTCCTTTTCTTTTTCTATTGTGATAGCTGATGTTAAGTAATAATCAGCTAAACGCCCATACACTACATTATACAATATTCTGTTAGAAAAATAACAAAAATAATAGAAATTTAACAAATACTTTAAAATATGGATAAAGTGATAGAAAACTTAAAAAAACTTAAAACAGAGCAATTTATGAAGATACATTGGAAATTGAAATGGGTTATAATATTAGGATAGCAGAGAGTTTGTGAAAATTTTTCTCTTTTAATCTAAATCTTTAGGAATCTGCTCGCTATATGAACTATTTCTTCCGGGAGTTAATAAATGCTTGAACGAATTTCGAAATATCTGAAGCATCGACCTCTTCTAAGGAGGTGGCTATTATTTGGGCTGATAATCATTCTTCTTACAGGTATTGGAATGATTTCTTCAGCTTTTTTTCTGGTACATGAATTATATACAAAAGAGAAAGATCTTCAGGAAAAACTGGTAAGAGAAAAGGCATCAGGAGTGGAAAGTGTTTGTGAGGAGGTTGTACTTGGCGCTCAAACTTTTATATCAAATAGTATGATCAAGGTGACTGCTAAAAGGCATGATGAGACAGTAGAAGACAGGATGAGAATATCTGAACTGTCAAAACTTATGGATGAGTATAGCGCAATTCACAAAACATTTGGAAAGATGTTCCTGTTTTTCCCGGGAGGCCGTCCTTCTGCGTTAACCATGGGGGAATTCATTTATCTTGATAAGGGGATTCATGTAATTTCTGGTCTGGATATTGATGCTGATATTAATAAAAAATTATTTGAAGATGATCTTTACAGCAAATTTAAAATTGTTGGAGTAAAAGATGACAAGCAACTTTATTACTCAATGTCTACACAGTATGCAGATTCATTTGATAATCAGGAAGCAGTACTATTAATTAAACTAGATAAAAATGAAATACGCGGTATCTTGAATGACGTACAAAAGGTGTATCTTGTTGCTGATGATGGAGATTATATTTCCTTTGGTGATGAGGAATATAGCGATGAGTTTATCTCAAAATGTTTTTCATCAGATGGGCAGAGCATAATAGATAAAAAACTCGTGTATTCCTATGAAATAGGAAAGTATGGACTTAAATTCGTTGCTGTTAATGATATAGAGACTGCAAGAGCTTCAATTCAACCTTTCATAATAGGTGTTATTGTATACGGATTCGGACTGCTATTACTTATCGGAATTGCACTGACTCATATGATGAGGGCTCAGTACAGGCCGATTGAATCCCTGATAGAGTTTATGGAAGATCATGATATGGGTGAGAATTCAGGGCAGAACGATGAATTTCAACGAATAGAGAGTTGGATAAGTAATGCAATTAATAGTCTTGAGGTGTCGGAAAATGAATTCAGGAAATTCAAGAGTGATAATGAAACAAGGCTTATCAAGTTACTTAATTATGGAGTTGATACAATTGAAGGTAATAATGAAGAAAACAGATATCTGGTCATAAGTTATGATATAGATAATCCTACTGATAAGCCGATGGAGCAAAAGGAAAGAGATCAGATATGGTTCATAATACACAATGTATCAGAGGAACTTATAGGAAAAGAGCATCTCTTGATTACGGGCGGTTTGGCTCATTGGTTCTATAATATAGTAATGCTTACCGGGGAAAATGATATATCATTTTCTGAACTGACCGAAAAGCTTAATACAGTATGCAGCTTTATTAGAGAGAAATTTGATATAGCTCTTGTTGCAAATGTTTCTGATATTCATCATGGAATTAATTCTATTCCCGCAGCAAACAGAGAATCCATGATTGTAAGAGAGTATAGAATTTATGTAGGTGTACTTAAAAATGTAGCATTTTATAAAGAATTGTCTCTTGATGATGATGGCAAAGCTACTCTTACAAGCTGGGATCAAATGGAACAGATCCAAAACATGTATCGAATGCATAGAGGAATTGAAGCCCAGAGTATGCTGGACGAAATTGTTAATGCAGCGGTAGAGAGCAGTAAAGATATAAATAATAATGAAGTATTGGAACATGAAAGTAACGGAAAGACTATCCAGCTTGTGGAGAAAGCAAGAGAATATGTGGATAAGCAGTTTTCAGATAAAGATATGAATGTTAACAGTGTTGCGAATGAACTTAATGTCAACAATTCATATCTTTCAAGAACATTTAAGCAGGTTTATGGTATTGGAATGCTTGAATATATAAATAATGTAAGACTCGAAAATGCTGAAGCACTGATGGAAAAGGGATGCACAGTTAAAGATGCAGCTGACAAGGTTGGATTTACTACGCCAAGACCACTAATCAGATGCTTTAGGGAAAAGCATGGGACAACTCCCGGAGATTATTATAAAAGTAAATAATTGAAATGGAGGCATCATAAGACTTCTCAGACGAAACAGATAAAATCATATATAAGCAATGTGGTTAAGTATGAGAGAGACAACATAATAAAGCTTGTAGGATGAAGTAAGCAAAAAGTGAATATGTAAAGTTAGGTAATCGATATTCGTGAGGGTTTCCTAAAGTTTGAAACAGACCAGGGATTGTTAAATCTTTGGTCTGTTTTGATGTTGAGCAGGATACTTGGCGAGGTTTTTCACGAGCTTAGTGCGAGCCAGGCAAGTCCGCTTGACGAGGTATTATCGAATCTGGTGGACCATGTAGAGCAGGGCACGATTTCTGATAAAAAATGCAGGGAAAATGCCTAATTATTGCTATCTTTTTAGCTATTATTGTCTTTTTTTGCAGATGTACCATTTTTTACTTTATGCCAAAAATCGTACATAAGAGTAAAAAAGAGGTTCTTTTGCCAAAAGTACTACAACAGTATACTTACAATAAATTTAGGGCTGAGGCCCGGGAGAGAACGGAGAAGAAGAGGAAAGGAAAAGGAGTTTATAAGTTATGGAGCAGGTAATGGGTAAAGAAAAACTTATATATTCTGAAAGAGGGCAGAGTCGTAAAAAAGAAAAAAATGCTATTCCCTCTACAGGATATGTTGAGCATGCAGGGTTCGCGGGGTTTGTTCATAATTTGAAAACGGACATAACCAGAAACAAGGTTATATACATTATGTGTATACCAATAGTAGTCTGGTACATTATTTTTCATTATATTCCAATGGCAGGAATCATGATGGCATTTCAGAAATACACTCCTGCGCTTGGGATAACAGGAAGCCCCTGGGTGGGACTTGATAATTTTACAAGATTTTTTACAGGACCTTACTTTTTTAGATTACTTAGAAATACAGCAATGATAGGTGTTTTGGATGTAGTATTTGGTTTTCCTGCACCGATCATTTTTGCACTTCTTCTTAATGAGGTAAGAACAAAATTTTTCAAAAAGACAATTCAGACAGTATCTTATATGCCTTACTTCATATCAATGGTTGTTGTATGTGGACTTATAGTTGATTTCACACAGAGTGGGGGACTTATCTCTAATGTAATTGCAAAGCTTACACATACATCAGTACAGAATCTTTTAGCTGACCCGGCAAATTATTGGGCAATTCATATCGCATCAAATATTTGGCAGGGAATGGGATATGGATCAATTATCTATATAGCTGCTCTTTCAGGAGTAGATCAGCAGCTTTATGAGGCAGCAGTACTTGATGGAGCATCCAGATGGCAGAGATGCATCCATATTACAATACCTTCAATTTTACCGACAATTATGATCATGCTCATCTTGAGAATGGGATCACTACTGCAGGTAGGAGCAGATAAAATACTTCTTCTTTATACACCTGCAACTTATGAAACTGCAGATGTTATAAGTACTTATATTTATCGTTGTGGTCTTCAGCAGTATGATTACGGATTTTCAACAGCAGTTGGTTTGTTCAATTCAATAATTGGAACTACATTCCTTTTAGTAACTAACGCTATTTCAAAGAAATATACAGAATCAAGTTTATTCTGATAAAGAACATTAGATCAGTAAGAAAATTTAAGTGGTCATTATAGAAACTATCTATATCATGACTTTGATTGGAGGATTCAAAATGGTAGTAAAAAAGACAATTGGTGATTGGATTTTTGATTCACTGAACTACTTGCTTCTTGCATTTATAGCATTCTTATGTGTGGTTCCGATTATCCATGTATGCTTTGCATCAATTTCAGAGCCGGCTCTGGTAGATAAGGCATCAAGTTTTATATTGTTGCCACTGGGTAAGCCTTCACTAAATGCTTACAAGATCATTATGAGGTATAAGAACATCTGGATTGGATATAGAAACACAATTTTTTATGTGATAATGCAGTGTCTTATCACAAGCGTACTTTCGGTAATTGCGGGATATATTACATCAAGAAAAAGATTCCGTTATAGAAATGCACTAATGATGTTTCTTGCTTTTACAATGCTTTTCAACGGTGGAATGATCCCTACATATATGGTAGTAAACAGGCTTGGACTTCTTAATACAAGAGCTGCACTTCTTATTCCTCAGGCGATGGGTGTTTTCTACATAATCATCATGAGAACAGCGATTCAGGCTATACCGGATTCTTTGGAAGAATCAGCAAGAATGGATGGTGCTGGTGAATTAACAATCATGTTCAATATTATTTTGCCTCTTTGTAAGGCGACTTTTGCGGTAATAATACTGTTTATCGCTGTAGGAAAGTGGAATGAATGGTTCTCAGCACTTTTGTATTTACCGACAGCAAGGGATAAATATCCTCTTCAGATGTTCATGAGAGAGATCCTTATTTCCGCACAGAACTCTACTAATTCTGTTACAGCAAATGCAGGTGACCTTATGGATAATGCTCAGATGTATAAGACGCTTGTTAAGTATGGTTCAATTGTAGTTTCAACACTTCCTATACTGATGATTTATCCTTTCTGCCAGAAATATTTTGTATCAGGTGTAATGGTTGGATCTGTAAAGGGATGACGCAACGAAAATCTAATATTTGATGAAAAAAGAAAACATTTTAAGTTAAAATATGAAAGAGAGGTTTATGTTTATGAAAAAGAAAGTATTAGCAATGATTCTGACAACAGCGATGCTTGTGGGAACCGTTACAGGATGCGGCAAAGGGGGAAGTGCCGCTTCAGCAGAGTCAGCAGGAACTACTGCGGATGCAGCTACAGCAGATGCCGGAGAGTGGACATGGCCACTTTCTGAAAAGAAAGAACTTAGCATATGGATTGTCTGGAGTAATGATTATGTAGAAAATCCTAATGATCTGAAAGCAATCCAGAAGCTTGAGGAACTCACAAACGTTCATGTTAACTGGCAGGTAGTGGACGCAGCATCAGCTCAGGAACAGTTTGGACTTATGCTTGCATCAGGAGAATATCCGGATATCATTCGTGATTGCGGAACATACTATCCCGGTGGAACTGAAAAGGGAGTACAGGACGGCGTTCTTTTAGATCTCACAGAACTTTCTGAAAAATACATGCCTACATATACGGCACTTCGTAAGAGCAGCGAAGCTTTGGAAAAAGATACAGTTACTGATGAAGGCAAAATTGTTGGAACACGTACAATTGCATCATATTTTGGTGATGTAAGAGGTGAAAGAGTTTGGGCAGGTATGGCTCTTCGTGGTGACTGGTTAAAGGATCTTGGACTTGAAGTACCGAGAACCATAGATCAGTGGGAAACAGTTCTTACAGCTTTCAAAGAAAACTATCCTGATTGTGAAGCTCCTCTTATGATTGGTACAAATGGTTATGATTACTTTAGTCATTTCCTTTCAGCTTACGGAGTTCTTGGCGAATTCTATAAGGATGGCGATAAAGTAAAGTATGGTCCCCTGGAAGATGGATATAAACAGTGGCTTACACTTTTCCACGATTGGTATGAGAAAGGACTTATTGATCCTAACTTCATGACAAATGCAGCAGACATGATGAGCCCTGCAGACTATATGGGAACAGGTAAAGCAGGTGCAGGTATCGAACTTTGGGGATTCACAGCAGATGTACTTAAGCAGCAGGGTTACACAACAGATGAGGATTTCAATATCGTAGCTACATCAGCACCTGTTCTTAAAGAAGGTGACACACCGGAAATCGGTTTTGCTACATCAGAAATCGTTAAGGAAGAGGTTGGTATTTCCACATCCTGTAAGGATCCCGAGCTTGCATGCAGATACCTTGATTTCTGGTATTCTAATGAAGCTATGATGCTTGATTCACTTGGTATTGAAGGCGAGTCTTACACAAAGGATGGTGATACATATCACCTTACAGATGCTATGCAGGCTATGGTTGATGAAGGAAAAGTTAATACTCTTTCAGAAGCTGTTTACACATACTCACTTGGAACATCTGATTTTGGTCTTTACAACTGGGGAATGTTTGATCCTATTTATGAAGGACAGGATGCGCTTAAAGCTTATGATGAGTTCGATAAGGACAAATTTGATTTAATGCTTCCAAGCTGCATGACAATGACAGATGCTGAGAATTCAGAATATGTAACACTTTATACAGATATTCAGACACTTGTTCAGGAAAATACTGTTAAGTTCATAACAGGTGAGCAGTCACTTGATCAGTATGACAGCTTTGTAGAGCAGTTAAAGACCTATAACATTGATCGCTGCATTGAACTTAAGCAGGCAGCTCTTGACAGATATAACGCACGCTAATAATCGGGGAACTTTAATAGTTGATATAATTCTTGAATCTCAGATTTAAGAATCATAGAAAAAAGTGAAGCGGTCAGTATTATACTTGACCGTTTCACCTTGTATATGGGATGGTAAATAATTATAAAGGGTAAAAATCCAAACACTTGAAGACAAATGACTAAAAGAATGGAGAAGGGATTATGAAATACTTTAAGCAGGATGAATCGACAATTGTAAGTACAAAAAAGGGAAAACTTCAGGGATATTTTTATGATGGCACCTATATTTTTAAGGGAGTACATTACGCAGAGGCTGAGCGTTTCTGCCAGCCAACAGAGGTTGAAGCCTGGGAAGGGGTAAAGGATGCAACAAGTTTTGGCATGGTCTGCCCTCTTATGCACCAGGATGTACCGAGAGGAGAATTGATGGTTCCTCATGCTTACTGGCCTCAGGATGAGCATTGCCAGAATCTGAATATCTGGTCAAAAAAGCTCTGTAGAAATGCAAAAATGCCTGTAATGGTATGGCTACATGGCGGCGGATTTTTTGCGGGATCATCAATAGAGCAGCTTTGCTATGACGGTGCAGCGATGGCTAAGGAAGGTGATGTGGTTGTAGTAACAATTAACCATAGACTGAACCTTCTTGGATATCTTGATCTTTCACCATTTGGAGAAAAGTATAAGAATTCCGGAAACTGCGGAAATGCGGATATGGTTGCAGCGCTTAAGTGGGTTAAGGAGAATATCGCTGAATTTGGTGGTGACCCTGAAAATGTAACTATCTTCGGACAGTCAGGCGGTGGAATGAAGGTTTCTTCACTTATGCAGACACCTGAAGCAGATGGACTTTTCCACAAGGGTATCATCATGAGTGGTGTTCTTGGAAAAGATTTCATGGATACGGGAAAAGGAGATGGAAAACCGATAGTTACGGCTATGCTTAAAGAACTCGGACTTAAGGAGGAAGAGGTTGATGAACTTCAAAAGCTTCCGTACGAAAGACTTGTTGAGGCATATGAAAAGGTAGCTCCCGAGATTAAAAAGCAGGGACTATATACAGGAATGTCTCCCATGATAAATGACTGGTACAAGGGAGAACCTCAATTTGTAGGCTTTACAGAGAATGCTTCCAGGATTCCCCTTATGATAGGAAGTGTTTTTGGAGAGTTTGCTTTCATGCCGCTTAATTTTGACAAGACAACCATGTCAGAAGAAGAGATGAGTGAGAGAATAAAGAAAGTATATGGCGATAAGGCTGATGAACTTATTGAGAAATTCAGAAAAGCATATCCTGATAAGAAGATCATAGATCTTTTATCTTATGATTCAATATTCAGAGCACCTACAAAAGTGCTGATAGAAGAGGCAAGCAAGAGAACTGAGGCAAATACATATTCATATCTCTTTGCCCTTGAATTCCCTATTCAGCACAACAAACCGGCATGGCACTGCTCAGACATAGCATTTTTCTTCCATAATATTGATCTTGTGCCTGTAGCAAATGTACCGGGAGTATCAGACAAACTTCAGGAACAGATCTTTAAAGCAGTAATTAATTTTGCAAAAACAGGTGATCCTAATCATGAAGAGCTTCCTGTGTGGGATGCTTCAAAGCCCGGTGATGAGGCTACCATGATTTTTGACAGAACCTGTGAGGTCAGACACAATTTTGACAATGAACTTATTGATCTTCATAAATCTATTGTACCGAAGTTTGAATTTGGTGGAGATGTTGAGATCCAGCATTAAATTACATAATTATTTACAGAAAGGGGCTTGGTTTCAGGCCTCTTTTTGAGTAGAGCACTTAGAGAGGTATTGTCGAGCTTAGTGGAGCTTGTTTGAGTAGCGCACTTAGTGCGAACCATGCGAGTCTGCTTAAGGTGTTGCCAAGCTTGTTGTAGCATAAGGAGCGCAGGCGAATTATAATAAAAGCCTAAATGTATTTAAAAGAAAGGCAGTTAAATGGTCAATAAAAATCCTAAGTCTATTAAGAGCAGGCTGGATAGCTTAAATGGAAATGAGCTATATCCGTTTCATATGCCGGGACATAAGAGAAATCCTGATGCAACAGATATGGCAGGCTATATGGATATTGATATAACGGAGATTGATGATTTTGACAATCTTCATGATGCGTATGGAATTATACTTGAGGCTGAAAAGCGTGCAGCAAAGCTATATGGTGCTGATGAGACACATTTTCTTGTTAATGGGAGTACATCAGGCATTCTGGCAGCGGTGTCTGCGGCTGTTCCTGACGGAGGAAAGATTCTTGCATCCAGAAATTCCCACAAGGCACTTTATCATGCGGCATATTTAAGAAGATTAGAGCTTGAGTACTTAAAGCCGGGAAGGATACCTCTGGATAACGACAGAGCTCTATGGGGAAAAACTGATCCAGTCGAGGTATATGAAAAATTAAGAGATGACTCTGATATAAGTGCTGTATTTATAACATCTCCTACTTATGATGGAATATCGTCGGACATAAAGAAAATTGCACAGATATGCCATGAAAAGAACAAAATTCTGATAGTTGATGCGGCTCATGGTGCGCATTTCGGATTATATGAGGGCTTCCCCGAAAGTGCAATTGCACAGGGAGCGGATCTGGTAATCAATAGTGTTCATAAGACCCTTGCATCTATGACACAGACGGCTCTTATACATGTACAGGGCAATCTGGTTAACAGAGAAAGGTTAAGGAGATTCCTTAGGATTTATCAGTCAAGCAGCCCCTCATACGTATTAATGGCATCCATTGATTCAGCAATAGAAGACATCAGAGAGAGAGGCAATGTAGTTTTTAAGAAGCTTGTGTCATATAAAGAAAGAATTCTTGCTAAAACAGCTGATTGTAAAAAGCTTTATGTTCCGGGGATAGATATTATTAATGATCCCTGTAAGATTCTTATCAGCGCTCGGGATGAAGCTATCACAGGGCAGCAGATATATGATATACTTCGATTAAAGTATAAGCTTCAACCTGAGATGGCAGGGGATCATTATGCTCTTTTGATAATTACAGGATATGACACCGAGGACGGTATTAATCGGCTTATTGATGCGATACTTGATCTGGACAAATGCCTATCCGATATAAGAAATGGAGACAAATTAAATATTGGCGAAGAACTCAAAGAGTCAGAAATATCCTGTGATACAGTATCTGAAAATGAGGGTATATGCCATGAAAGTGCTCCAAAAGATTCAGAATTCTTCCAAGACATGCAGCATAAAAAGACGAACTCTGACATAGAGATACCTGAACTGTCTGAATTTCCGGTAGCTGAACTAACATTGCATAATGCCTGGGATGAGGTACAGAAAGATATTCTATTATCAGAGGCACAAGGGCATATTTCAGGTGATTTTATTAATTTGTATCCGCCCGGAATTCCCCTTATAGCACCGGGAGAAGTTTTTTCTGAAAGACTTATTTTAAATATAGAAAAGTACATTAATGAAAAAATGAATATCCAGGGAATAAACATTAATGATAATGGAGACATATTCGTTAAGGTAATATGCCGTAGAGATAAATAATATAAATCGAAAGTTGTAAGAGTTGTTTATGGGAAAAATATTTGTGATCATGGGCAGAAGTTCATGTGGTAAGGATACGATATATAAAAATATACTTGAAAGAAAAATAGTTGATTTAAAAAATGTAATCATTTACACCACGAGACCAATGCGCGAAAAAGAACAGGATGGTGTTCAATATTATTTTTGCAATATAGATCGATATGAGGCATTTAAAAAGGACAAAAAGATTATTGAAGAAAGAACATATAACACCATGTATGGACCATGGCACTATTTTACTGTCGATGACGGCCAGATAGATCTTGAGGATGGGAATTATCTTATAATAGGAACTGTAGATATGTACGTTTCCATGAGAAAGTATTTTGGAAAAGAGAAGGTTGTTCCGCTAATGATCAGTGCGACGGACGGAGTATTAATGCAAAGAGCTATGAGCAGAGAGCTTAAGCAGGAGGAACCAAAATACGATGAAATGTGCAGGCGTTTTTTGGCGGATAAGGCAGATTATTCTGATGAGAGGCTTAAACAGGCAGAAATAGACAGGACATTTGATAATAATTCTGATCTCATTGATTGTATCGAAGAGATCGAAAAATACATTATAGAAAATAGTTGATTTGGCATAACCATCCTAATTTAAGAGGTGCTTATGGATATCAGGATTGATAATGTTCAGCAAACTTCACAGGTGCAGCAGACAGGTGCCCCTCAGGAGGCAAACGGAGATTTTAAGTTTACTCTTACCAGTAAAATAGAGGATTCTACTCTTGCCGAGCGCCTCAACATTATGATGCAGGATATTGTTCAGCAGGGAAAACAGATATCCAAAAAGAATGATATCAGGGATATGCAAAGATACAGGCTTTTAATTAAGGATTTTCTCAATGAGATAGTTACCAGATCCCATGCCTTTTCAAGAGAAAATTTTCTGGACAGACGCGGAAGACACAGAGTTTACGGAATAATAAGGCTTATAGATGAAAATCTTGATGATCTGGCGCAGGAGCTTGTAAAGGACGAGAAGGATAATATAAATATCCTGGCAAAGATAGGACAAATAGAAGGACTTTTGCTTGATATTTTTACATGATAAATGGAAACAGCATAAGTTATAGTACAACATACAGGGGAGGAATTTGCGCTGATGGCGCGTTTTTCAGATATAGTAGATCAGAACCAGATTAAAGAGCATATGCAAAATGCTCTGAGAACAGATAAGATATCCCATGCTTATATAATTTCCGGAGATTCCGGCAGCGGTAAAAAAATGATTGCAGGGGTCTTTGCCCGGACAATTTTGTGTGAGGATAAGCGGGAAATAGACGGTTATATAGAAAGCTGCGGTGAGTGTCATTCCTGCAAGCAGGCAGAAAGTGGATCACATCCGGATATAAGGATGGTCATACATGAAAAACCGACTTCTATTGGTGTAGATGAGATCAGGCAGCAGGTCTGTGATGATGTTTTTATAAAACCCTATTCAGACCATAAAATATATATAATTCCGGACGGAGAACTGATGACACAGCAGGCACAGAATGCTCTATTGAAAACACTGGAAGAACCGCCTGCATATGCTACGATTATTATACTTACTTCAAATATAGATGCATTTCTTCCGACCATTCTGAGCAGATGTATAGTATTCCCCATAAAACCTGTGAGAGATGATTTAATAACCAGGTTCCTTATGGAAAAGAAAAAGGTGGTTGACTATAAGGCACAACTTGCAGTTTCTTTTGCACAAGGGAATGTGGGAAAAGCTATTCTTTTAACTGAAAATGAAGAATTTGAACGTCTGAAAAACGGAGCAATCGATCTTATTTCAAGACTTGAAAGAATACAGATAAGTGAAATGACGGAACGTCTGCAGATGCTTTTGTCACCTCAGGAAGGATCTGACAAAAAAACAGATGTAATACTCATTAATAATTTTCTTGATGTACTGACTTTTTACGTGAGGGATATCCTTGTATATATGGCGGAGGGAAGCGCTGATCACTTGATTTTCGCGGATAAACTGTCGTATATTAGTAGTGTTACGGAAAAATGTTCTTATAAAGAAATTGATAATATGTTAAAGGCAATTGAAAGGGCAAGAGGCAGGATAAGAGCAAATGTTAATAACCTTATGTCCCTGGAGATGCTGATGCTTGATATAAAGGAGAATTTATAATTTATGACCAGAGTTATCGGCGTAAGATTCAGAACAGCCGGCAAGATCTATTATTTTGATCCGGGTAACTTTGATATAAAAAAGGGTGACCACGTTATTGTTGAGACCGCCAGAGGCGTAGAGTACGGAACGGTTCTCTCAGATCCCAGAGATGTGGATGACAGCGAGGTTACAAAGCCGCTCAAAGCTGTTTTAAGAATGGCTAATGAGAAGGATGATGAGCAGGAAAAAAGCAATAAAGTAAGAGAGAAGGAAGCCTTCAGAATCTGTAAGGAAAAGATCATAAAGCATGGTCTTGAGATGAAGCTTATAGATGCTGAATATACTTTTGATAATAATAAGGTACTTTTTTATTTTACCGCTGATGGAAGAATTGATTTCAGAGAGCTGGTCAAAGACCTTGCTTCAGAATTCAAGACAAGGATAGAGCTTAGACAGATTGGTGTTCGTGATGAGACGAAAATAATAGGTGGCTACGGAATTTGCGGTAGACCACTTTGTTGTCATTCATATCTTTCAGATTTTATACCTGTTTCCATTAAGATGGCTAAGGAGCAGAATCTATCACTTAATCCTACAAAAATATCCGGAGTTTGCGGACGACTTATGTGCTGCCTTAAAAATGAAGAGGATGTTTATGAGGAGCTTAATCGCAAAATGCCCGGAATTGGCGATATCGTTCGTACAAACGAAGACCTTGAGGGTGAGGTTGCAAGTGTAAATATTCTGAGGCAGACAGTAAGAATCCTTGTTGATGTTGATGATGAGAAGGAAGTTCACGAAGCCAATGTGGATGATCTTACAGTGGTAAGAAAGAAACAGAAGCATAAGCAGAATGCCTCTAGAGAGAAGGATGCTGATGAAGAGGCAGCAAAGGCACTTGAGCAGCAGGATAAAGACCTAAGCATCTCTGAGAAGCCTGCAAGAAACAGAAACCAGAATAATCAGGCTGGTTCAAATAATCAGAGCAGACAGAACAACCAAAACAGGCAGAACAATCAGAATGCTCAGAATAATCAGGGGTCTGAAGGTAAAAAGGAAGAGAATGTAAATCAGGCAGCAGCTAACAACAGTAATGCTTCTTCAAATCAGACTAATAAAGAGCAGACCGGTCAAAACAACAAAGAACAGAATGGCCAGAATAATAGGGAACGCGGTCAAAACGGTAAAGACCAAAACGGTCAGAATAGTAAGGAACAGGGTAGCCAGAATAGCAAAGAGCAGAATGGTCATGGCAACAGGGATCAAGGCAGCCAGAACAATAAAGAACAGGGTGGTCATAATAACAGAGAGCAGGGTGGCCAGAATAGCAAAGAGCAAGGCAATCTGAGCAATAATGGTGACCAGAATAACAATCAGGGAAAAGGCCAGAAAAACTTCGATAAAAAGAATAATAAGAAGAGAAACTTCAATAAGAACAGGAACAGAAATAAAGATAGCAGAAATCGGGATGACAGAAACCAGGACAATAAGGGCCAGGACAACAGGAACCAGGATAAAAGAAATCAGGACAACAGAAGACAGAACCGTGAAGAGGGAGTAAATGGACAAGGCGGAAAACAGGAATGAACTCTTAAAGCCGGGAGAGAGGCTCGATGACCTGCAAAGAAACGGACTCATGATCATTCAGGATCCTGAGAGATTCTGTTTTGGAATGGATGCTGTTTTGCTTTCAGGATTTGCAAGTGCTTCTGATGGAGACAATGTTCTTGATCTTGGAACAGGGACGGGTATAATTCCCATTCTGATGTCTGCAAAAACAAAGGCTAAAAGTCTGGTTGGGCTTGAAATTCAAAAGGATAGTGCGGATATGGCTATGCGCAGCGTAAGGATCAATAACCTTGAAGAACGTGTGCGCATAGTACATGGCGATATAAAAGAGGCGGATAAGTTATTTGAACCTGCCTCTTTTGACGTTATAACGACAAATCCTCCGTATATGATAAAAGGGCATGGATTTACAAACCCCGATAATCCTAAGGCAATAGCCAGGCATGAAGTTCTTTGTGATCTTTCAGATGTCATGGTATGTGCGAAAAAACTACTCCATCCCGGCGGTAGATTTTATATGGTGCACAGACCTTTCAGACTTGCAGAGATTTTTAAATGTATGTGTGAAAACCGGATTGAGCCTAAAAGAATCAGGATGATCCATCCATATATTGATAAGGAACCGAACATGGTACTTATTGAGGGGCTAAGGGACGGCAAACCAAGATTATCGGTGGAGCCACCACTTATAATATATGATGCTCCGGGGGAGTACTGCAGGGAGATTAAGGAAAATTACGGGTTTTAGAATCTTGCCTGACATGACAATGAGGTTAACGAATATGATAGAAAATAAAGATCAGGGTATGCTTTACCTTTGTGCTACTCCTATTGGAAATTTGAATGACATAACAGCCAGGGTTTTGGAGACGCTTAGCAATGTAGATATAATTGCTGCCGAGGACACCAGAAACAGTATAAAGCTTTTAAATCATTTTGATATCCATACTGAGATGACCAGCTATCATGAGTACAACAAGGTTGAAAAGGCAGAGTATCTGATTGATCTTATGCGTAGCGGCAAAGATATTGCACTGATTACGGATGCCGGAACACCTGCGATATCGGATCCCGGAGAGGTATTGGTGCGTATGTGCCACGAAGCAGGAATAAATGTGACTTCGCTTCCAGGTCCTGCAGCATGCATAACAGCGCTCACTCTTTCAGGACTTAACACCAGAAGGTTTGTTTTTGAAGGCTTTTTACCGGGACAGGATGATAAAAAAGAGAGAAGACGTATTCTGGACCTTTTAAAAGGTGAGCACCGAACAATAATAATGTATGAAGCGCCGCACCATCTGAAGGGAACCCTCAGGGATCTTGGAGAAGCACTGGGGGATAGAAAGCTTACTGTCTGCAGAGAGCTTACAAAGAAATTTGAAGAAGTTATGCCAACTACGATTGACGGGGCAATTTCCTATTACGAGGAGAACGAACCCAGAGGAGAGTACGTACTCGTTATTGAAGGCGTCAGTCTCCAGGAGATAGACAGAAGGCAGCAGGAAGAATGGTCGAAGATGAGCATCGAGGATCATATGGATTATTATGAGAAAAACGGTATGAGCCATAAAGATGCCATGAAGCAGGTTGCTGCTGACAGAGGCGTAGGAAAGCGCGAGATCTATCAGGCACTTTTACAGAATAAGTGATTTAAGGACATAGGATGATTCAATTAAATAGTACGTTTATAATAGTATCAACGATTATAGCTGTTATAGCTCTGATCGCACTGCTTACAGTTATAGTGATACTGATAAGAAGAGGAAAACCGCCTCTTATGGATGAACTTGAAGGACATGATTTTGAGTATTACTGTGCGGATCTGCTAAAAGAGAGTGGTTTTACGAATGTGAAGGTTACCAGAGGAAGCGGAGATTTTGGTGCGGATATTCTTGCAAATAAGGATGGCATAAGTTATGCGATTCAGTGCAAATGTTATGATAAACCAATAGGGGTAAAGGCTGTACAGGAGATTTATGCGGGGCGTGATTACTATGACTGCATGGTAGGTGCTGTCATGACAAATCAGTACTTCACTGATCCTGCTGCAGAGCTTGCGAGAAAACTTAAGATCATGCTCTGGGACAGAGATTATGTAGATAACATGGAAAATAAGACAAAATAGTAAAGGCTGACGCATATTTGCGCAGCTTTATTTGAAGCAATGGAGGAAACTTGGGAAGGTATTATCAGGCCTGACAGAGCCCTCGATGGGTTTAATAAAAACTTTATCCTTTTTATATCGGATTTTTATTAATATCGGTTATGATTCTGTGTAGTTGAAGTATAGTTCTATCATTTAAACAATTCTATTATGTAGGAGGTAACGTAAATGAGGAAAATTCTATCTGTACTTATGGCAACAACACTATTTTGCGCACTGACAATTACAGCTGGTGCTGCACCGCAGTGTCCTGACAGAATTGTACCCGGTGAGCTGGAGAACAATGCAGTTCTCGGCGCTGAATGGGTAGAGTCAGATACTTTCATTCCTGTTTCCACAGGCGTTGGCGATGTTAAGCGTAGTCGTGATGATGTAACCGGAATGACAGCAGTTATTACACATGTAAATCCTGTTTACACAGGAACTGCTCAGAAGATTGCAAGTAAGCTTGGAGCAAATATTGTTGGTGGTTTCCATATTGTACTGCCTACAGGACTTACTGAAGCAGGCGTTACATTTGATGTAAAGGAAGGCTTCACATTGCCTGAGAATCCTGTATTCATTTCTTTACATGGAAAAGTATTCTGCACACCTAAGATGATTAGAAGAATAAATGACAGAAAGTTTGTTATGATATTCAATGCTTCTGATACAGATTTCTATATGCTTGATGGTGGTTCACTTGCTCTTGACCAGCATACTTCATATAGAGACTTCTTCCAGAATCAGTAATAGTCATAAGACTTTTCTGGTGGAACTTGCTTAATTACAAGTGAGATTATAAAAAAGGGAACCGCAAATATGTCGGTTCCCTTTAAATAATTAATTATCTTATGCCATAGAGTAGTCTTGCCAGTTCTGAATCTTTGTCGAGAATGATGGTCTTTTCTCCTCCTTTTAAGGAGTTCTCAAGTGCATCAAGAGATCTCATAAAGTTGTAAAATTCTGCTTTTTCCGGAGTGTTATAGGCTGCAGAGAGAGTTTTCATATATTCAGCTTCTCCTTCACCCTGAAGGGCAGCAGCCTGCTTTTCTGCGTCAGCTTTCAAAATTGCTACGGTCTTATCGGTCTCGTTCTTTATTTTCTGAGCTTCAGCCTTTCCTTCTGCCTGATAAGATGCGGCGATATTGTTTCTTTCAGAAGTCATTCTTTCATATACAGCTGTTCTGTTATCATCAGGAAGATCAAGTGCTTTGATTTCGGCTGTGACAATCTGAACACCATAACTTTCCATATCTGCATTTGCGTCTTCTGTGATTATTTTTGTGAGTGCCTCACCTCTTGCTTCTATTACTTCATCCTGTGACATGGAAGAAATTGCCGTTTTTGTAGCGTTATAAACCGCAGCTTCGATTCGTTCCTGAGCTCTGGTATCCAGTGCGTTCAAGGTCTGAATGTACTTGATTGGATCTGTTACCTTCCACAGTACATAGGTGTCAGTTATCATTGATTTTTTGTCCTTAGTGATTACGTCTGAAGCAGGTATATCATAAATATTTGTTTCTGCTCCGATGATCTGAGTATTCTGAACAAAAGGAGTAATAAACTTAAGTCCGGGTTCTGATTCAACTCTGACGATTTTACCAAACTGCCTTACTGCAACAAATTCCTTTTGGTGCACGGTATAGAATGCATTATTTGCAATTATGATAGCTGCGGCTAATATGACCAGGCCGAAGCTGCCAAATATCTTTTTCTTCATGTATGTTCCTCCAATTAATGTAAGTTCATATGGATAGTTTAATCAGTTTCTATAAAATTGTTTGTTTTATAGATCATGTCATGATATCAGTTTTCTTCTGAGTTCTCAGTAGCTGCAGAAGTTTCTTGTGAAGAATCATTATTTTCTGATACGGATGCACCGGCTATTCCCGCTGCTGCATCGCTAAAACTTTCAATTGGCATTATTTCCTGAGTTTTGCCATCAGTAATTATGAGTTTGGTATCAGGAAGCACATTCTCAATTGCCTCATAGAACATACGCTGCTTTGTTATAAGAGGATATTTGCTATATTCCTCATACATGCTGTTGAATTTTGCAACCTGACCTTCCGCCTCAGCAATACGTGAAGCTTTTTCTGCTTCTGCATTCTGTATGATACGGTCAGCTTCTGCTTCTGCAGCAGGAACCTGCTCGCTTTGATATTTCTTTGCGTTGTTCACGGCAGTTTCTTTGCCCTGTTTTGCAGTTTCAACAGCTTTGAATGCCTGCTTTATTTCATTCGTCGGCGGCTCTGCATCCTGAATTGAAAGGTTTACAGCAACAAGACCTACATCCTCTGTCTGGAGCTTCTTCTGAAGTTTTTCCTTCACATCAGCCTGAATCTGTCCTTTTGCAGTGGTGATGACTTCATCAACAGGATAATTAATTACTGTGGATCTGATACATGAGAGTGCCATGTTTTTCATTATGCTCTCAGGATCGCCTGTGTTGTAGTAATAAGCCACCGGATCACTAACCTTGTATTCAAGATAAAAGTCGATATCTACGAAATTGAAATCTGAAGTGATCATGATTCCTTCGTCTTCTACTGTGATATTCTGGCCATTGTTGTCTATTACGTAACCAATTCCAATGCCATGTGTGGTCATATCTACCTTATGAACTGCCTGGATAAATGGAATCTTAAAATACAACCCGGCGGAATTAGTGGCAACAACCTTGCCGAATTGGGTTACTATTGCCTGTTCCTGCTCGCTGACATTGTAGAATGATCCCATAGCGATAAACAGAACGAATATCCCGATTATGATCGGCAGGATCATTTTTCCGAATCCACTTGCCGTATCTTTTAGTTTACCTGACATATAGATGTCCTCCTCTTTTTGATGGTTTTTGTAACGTTAAGTTTTTGTCATTTAGAATACTATCATATATTGTGCAATATTTTTATAACAAATTGGGCAAAATGGGGATATCTAATTGGATGTTAAGGGAAATAAAAAGTTAAATTGGCAACTTGTACATATACAACTTTTAAAACTTGTACAAAATTACAATACAAATCCGGTTGACCATGGTGTACAACTTGGATATGATAAATAGGTAATTGTACGAAGGACTGCTGTTCAATCTAAAAAAATTAAAGGCAGAAATTCCTTTCGGAGGGGAGAATTTGGCTAAATATCAGGAGGTCATAGACTGGATTCAGAAGCAGGTGAGCAGTGGAGCGCTGGCACCGGGAGACAAGATTCCGTCAGAGAATGATCTATGTATACAATTTAATATAAGCAGACAGACAGCCAGACATGCCATAGGGATTCTTGTTCAGGAGGGGATACTTACTGCTGAGCGTGGAAGCGGAACATATGTTACCGATGAAAGGGCAAGGAATGGTGAGCGTAGCAGAATTGCTGTAATTACAACTTATGTGGACAGCTATATTTTTCCCAGGACTATTCAGGGAATTGAGAATAAACTTCGTGAACTGGGATATTCCGTACAACTTTTTTTTACCAATAATTCATCTGTGCGAGAGCGGGAAATTCTGACTGAAATTGTTGAGAAGGATGAAGTTGCCGGAATAATTCTGGAACCTACAAGAAGTGCTTTGCCGACGCCGAACACGGATCTTTTAACGAAGATTTCAGGGATGAGGATTCCTATTCTTTTTATGAACAGCTATTATCCGGAGATGTCAAATAAATGGAATCCTGATGATACAAGGAAAATACCGCATGTTTCCATGAATGATGAAAAGAGCGCATATAAAGCTGTAAAAAGCCTTTTGGATAATGGGCACAGAAACATAGGGTGTGTTCTTAAGCTGGACGACAGGCAGGGACTTGACAGATACAGCGGATATCAGGAGGCAATTGCTGAGAAAGGTCTTTCACCGGAAGCGTCCAAAATTATCTGGCTTGATACAGAGGATTTAAAAAGGCAGGACCTGGTAAAGGATAAGATAAAGGAGAGATTATCGGGCTGTACAGCTGTATTTTGTTATAACGATGAGATGGCTGCACTTGTCATGCAGATTTTGGATGAAAGCGGCATAAAGGTTCCGGAGGATATTTCACTTATCAGCATGGATGACTCGGACCTTGCGAAGCTGACCAGACCGCCGATAGATTCCATACCTCATCCCAAGGAGAAGCTTGGGGAGAGAGCGGCAGAAAATCTGGTAAGACTTATACATCATCCGGGATTTTCTGCAACCTATGAATTTGAGGAAGAAATCAGTGTCAGAGGATCGGTAAGAGCTATAGAACAGCTTTGAAAAATAAAAAATAATAAGATAAGTAACTAAAGTTTATAGAGTTCGGAACCGTTCCGACCGATAGAGCAGGATTACAAAGTAATTGTGCCGGTAAAACAATAAGAGGAGAAAAGGAGAAGGTAATAACATGGGAAATGCAAAACAAGCGATTGCAGAAGGGAAAACTCTTTTAGGAATTGAATTCGGTTCAACCAGAATAAAGGCTGTCCTTACAGATATGGATAATAATCCTATCGCTCAGGGTTCACACAGCTGGGAGAACAGATTGGATAACGGAATATGGACATATACTCTTGAGGATATCTGGGGTGGACTTCAGGACTGCTACAGCAAGCTGGTAATTGATGTTGAACAGCAGTATGGAGAAAAGCTTAAAAAGATCGGAGCCATGGGATTTTCAGCAATGATGCATGGATACATGGCATTTGATAAGGAAGGGAATCTGCTGGTTCCTTTCAGAACCTGGAGAAATACCATCACAGAAAAAGCTTCAGACGAACTTACAGAATTGTTTGGATATCACATTCCCCAGCGTTGGAGTATAGCTCATCTTTATCAGGCAATGCTTAATGGAGAGGAGCATGTGGCAAAGGTTGATTTCTTTACAACACTTGCAGGCTATATTCATTGGCAGCTCACAGGGGAAAAGGTACTTGGCGTAGGCGATGCATCAGGTATGTTTCCGATTGATTCATCAACCTGTGATTACAACGACAAAATGGTTTCACAGTTTGACGAATTAACTGCAAAGAAGGGATATTCATTTAAACTCCGTGATATTCTTCCCAAATCACTTCCTGCAGGAGCAGAGGCAGGAAAACTCACAGCTGATGGAGCAAAATGTCTTGATCCTACAGGCACACTTGAGGCAGGAATCCCTGTATGCCCTCCTGAAGGAGATGCAGGTACTGGAATGGTTGCAACAAATTCTGTTGGAGTAAGAACCGGTAATATTTCAGCAGGAACATCTGTATTTTCAATGGTAGTTCTTGAGCATGACCTTTCAAAGGCATATCCGGAACTTGATCTTGTAACAACACCTTCAGGTGAACAGGTTGCAATGGTACACTGCAACAACTGCACATCTGACCTTAATGCTTATGTTGGTCTTTTCAGAGAGTTTGCTAAGGCTACAGGTTCAGATATTGATGATGACACACTTTATGGAACACTTTATCAAAAAGCCATGGAGGGAGATGCTGATTGTGGCGGACTCCTTGCTTACAACTATTTTTCCGGTGAGAGCATTACAGGATTCAATGAAGGAAGACCTTTGTTTGTAAGAAAGCCTGATGCAAAAATGAATCTTGCAAACTTTATGAGAACTCACCTTTATACAGCACTTGGTGCCCTTAAGGTAGGTAACGATATCCTTATGAAGGAGGAAAATGTTAAGGCAGATTTCTTCTTTGGACAGGGCGGATTTTTCAAGATTAGAGGAGTTGGTGACAGAGTTATGGCAGCAGCCCTCGACACACCTATTAAGCTCATGGAAACTGCCGGTGAAGGCGGCCCTTGGGGACAGGCAATTCTTGCAGGATTCATGCTTAATAAAGAAGATGGTGAGACTCTTGAACAGTACCTTAACAATAAGGTATTCAAGGAAGGCAAGGTTGAGACCTTTGAGCCTGTGGCTGAGGATGTAAAGGGCTTTGATAAGTTCATGGAGGACTATAAGGCTGGACTTAAGATAGAGAGAGCTGCAGTTGACAATCTTAAATAATGAATAAAAACATTTGTTTATAGGTGAGGAGAGAAAGATGCTTGAAGAATTAAAAAAGAAGGTCTATGAAGCAAATATCCTGCTTCCAAAATATGGCCTTGTAACCTTTACATGGGGAAATGTAAGTGAGATCGACAGAGAATCAGGACTTTTTGTAATTAAGCCCAGCGGCGTTGATTATGAGACAATGACTCCGGATGATATGGTTGTTATGGATCTTAATGGCAATAAGGTTGAGGGAAAACTTAATCCTTCTTCCGATACACCCACCCATGTGGAAATCTATAAGGCATTTAAAGAGGTTGGAGGTGTGGTACACACCCACTCATCATATGCTACAAGCTGGGCACAGGCAGGAAGATCAATACCGTGCTATGGAACAACTCACGCAGATTATTTCTATGGTGATATTCCCTGTGTAAGATGTCTTAATAAGGAAGAAATTGAAAATGCCTATGAGGAAAACACCGGCCATCTCATTGTAAATGAATTCAACAGAATGGGAAAAGACCCGGTAGCAGTTCCTGCTGTATTATGTAAAAACCATGGAGTATTTTCATGGGGCAAGGATGCACATGAAGCTGTGCACAACGCAGTGGTAACTGAGGAAGTGGCAAAGATGGCATACAGATGTGAGGTAATAAACCCCAGAGTTATGCCTGCTCCCCAGGAACTCCAGGACAAACACTACTACAGAAAACACGGCGCTAATGCATATTATGGACAAAAGTGAGTACTTGACGAGGCATTATCGAGTCTAGTACGAACTTTGTTCTGGCGAGCGAAGCGAGAGCAGAACTTCCGCCAGTATGGAACCAATGGGGGTTGGTACAAACATTCTCATGGCGAGCGAAGCGAGAGCAGAACTTCCACCAGTATGGAACCAATTGGTTTTGGTACAAACATTCTCATGGCGAGCGAAGCGAGAGCAGAACTTCCACCAGTAAGGAACCAATGGGTTTTGGTACAAACATCCTCATGGCGAGCGAAGCGAGAGCAGAACTTCCGCCAGCGAGGTGTTAGTGAATCTGGTAATAATTTAGTTAACAATATTTAATAACAACACCGCAAAAATGGAATAGTCAGATATTGCGATTTGTGTTACATTTTAACTGCGCTTATGGCGCGCCTCAAAAACGAGGAAAACTTCATATCAATTTAGAAAAGGAAGTGGAGGAATTATGACGAACAAAGAATTGCAGAAGATTGCAAACGAAGTCCGCAAGGGCATTGTCACAGCGGTTCATGCAGCAGGTGCAGGACACCCGGGCGGATCACTGTCAGCAGCAGATATCTATACATATCTGTATTTTGAAGAGATGAATATTGATCCTAAGGATCCGGTTAAGGCAGATCGTGATCGTTTTGTACTTTCAAAAGGACATACAGCACCGGGCCTTTATTCAGTAATGGCTCAGCGCGGATATTTCCCGGTAGAGGAGCTTAAGACTCTTCGTAAACTTGGATCAAGACTTCAGGGACATCCCAGCATGCAGTATCTTCCTGGCCTTGATATGTCTTCAGGTTCTCTTGGACAGGGCATTTCAGTTGCTTGTGGAATGGCACTTTCTGCAAAACTTGATAATAAAGATTTCAGAACATATACACTTTTAGGTGATGGTGAGATTGAGGAAGGACAGGTTTGGGAAGCAGCTATGTTTGCAGGCTTCAGAAAGCTTGATAATCTTGTTGTTATTGTTGATAACAACGGACTCCAGATCGATGGACCTGTTGATCAGGTTTGCTCACCTTATCCTATCGATAAAAAGTTTGAAGCATTTAACTTCCATGTAATCAACATTGATGCACATGATTTTGATGCTATCAGAGCTGCCTTCAAGGAAGCAAGAGAGACAAAGGGTCAGCCTACTGCAATCATTGCACACTCAATAAAGGGTAAGGGCGTATCCTTCATGGAGAATCAGGTTTCATGGCATGGTGTAGCACCTAATGACGAAGAATATGCAAAGGCTATGGAAGATCTTGAAAAGATCGGACAGGCTCTTGAAGCGTAAGTAGGAGGTTAAAATGAGCGAAGTTAAGAAGATAGCTACCAGAGACAGCTATGGTAAAGAACTTATAGAGCTTGCAAAGGTTAATGACAAAGTTGTTGTACTTGACGCCGACCTTGCAGCAGCAACAAGAACAGGCTGGTTTAAGAAGGAATTCCCTGATCGTCACATCGATTGCGGTATTGCAGAGTGTAACATGATGGGTATCGCAGCAGGTCTTGCAACAACAGGTAAGATTCCTTTTGTAAGTACATTTGCTATGTTTGCTACAGGACGTGCTTTTGAGCAGGTTCGTAATTCAATCGGATATCCTCATCTCAATGTAAAGATCGGCGGAACACATGCCGGAATCACAGTTGGTGAAGACGGTGCCAGCCATCAGTGCAACGAGGATCTTGCTCTTATGCGTACAATCCCCGGAATGGTAGTAATGTGTCCTGCAGATGATATCGAGGCAAGAGCTTGTGTTCGTGCAGCAGCTGAGCATGAAGGCCCTGTTTACATCCGTTTTGGTCGTGCAGCTTGCCCTGTAGTTAATGACAGACCTGATTACAAGTTTGAACTTGGTAAAGGAACAGTCCTTCGTGAAGGTACAGATGTCAGCATTATTGCTACAGGTATTGGTGTTGGATCTGCTCTTGAAGCAGCTGAAAAGCTTGCAGCAGATGGAATTAGCGCTGAGGTAGTAAATATCTGCACAATTAAGCCTATCGACAGAGAACTTGTTGTTGCAACAGCAAAGAAGACCGGTAAGGTTGTAACAGTTGAGGAGCACTCTGTAATCGGTGGCCTCGGCAGTGCTGTTTGTGATGTTCTTGCAGAAGAGTGTCCTACAGTAGTTAAGAAGATTGGTATGCAGGATCGTTATGGTGAATCCGGAAGTGCCGCAGATCTTGTAAAGAAATATGGTCTTGATGGTGAAGGCGTATATAATTCTGTTAAAGAATTCCTTAAGTAATTCTACTTTTTAAATGACATTGGTTTTTGATCATATATTGGCACTGCAATTATCTAAGGATAGACGATTGCAGTGTCAACGTGTTATAATATCCATCATTTGAGGTCGTTTCGACCGATAGGGCAGGATTACGAAGTAATCGTGTCGGTTCATTATATAAAAGTCCAGCGGTGTGATGTCAAGTAAAGAAAAATAAAAAATCTTTTATTTTTTGACATTTTTCACGAAAAGAAAAAACGACCACCTAAGCCCTGTCGACCATATTTTTAAATGAGCAGGGCGTACTCATCAGCAAGTAGGTGATACTACTATGCTGGACGATATAGACGATTGTCTTTCAGCAGTCGAAAGACTAATCGCACAAGTTTACGAGCAGTTAATGCGAGTGCACGTTTGTGTTGGTATCTGTTCACCTCTTTGTACTTGAGGTGATAGAAGTCGCTGTATTCTTTGTCGCATCTTACAAGAGATAATGCTGCTTCACACAGATAATACTTTAA
>NZ_JNKH01000044.1:0-26166 GCF_000701985.1 Butyrivibrio sp. WCE2006
AGAGTTGTGTTCAATGTAATCACCACCTTTCATAAGAGATTAAAGTGTTCAATCGGCTTGGTAAAACCCATGATCATGGAGCATCGACACCCTCGCATATAAGAATCCAGCTTAAGATGGACAGATGCGAAACCACACTGCTAGATGGTCGTCCATGCACTTAAGCAAACAGCCAGCCGGTTTGAAGCTAACTTCCATGTCAGGGGAACAGACTTTTAATTGAAGCAACCATTTCTGGTTCAACAGGAGATAATAGAACTATTACCTGATTGACACGGGGACAATTATATCATGGGCTTAACTAAGCCTATTGAACAAATATTTATTAAGTTATCAAGGTACATTTAATGTATCTAAAAATATTATACGAGGAAATATAAGAATGAACGAAAATTCATGCCATTTGTTCTTGCAACGTTGCTCTCTGCTGTAAGTAATTTTTATTTCTTCTACATGCTTGTGCTCATGATAATGGTCTATGCAATTATCTACATTTTTACTTCAGGCCATTTCGAAAAGCGCGCGGAGGCATTTAAGTGCATAGCAGAGTTTTTGGGGCTTGGGATTATCGGAACATTGATATCAATGCCGATACTTTTGCCTGTCATTATTGCTTTTATTTCAAACCCCAGAGCAGGGCTTGGTTCACACGCAGTACCTGTTTTGTACTCGACAGAATATTATAAAGAGTTACTGGTAAGCCTTTTGTCCTATAAATATTTTCCTAAGTATGACACAGTTATAAGCATGACATTTATAGCATTACCGGCGATTTTTGCAGTTTTTACAAAAGCTAATGATGATGAAAAGGGTGATGCCATAAGGTTTAGAATACTTGCGGTATTAACCACGGTAATGCTTCTTGTACCTGTAGCGGGTTATGTAATGACGGGATTTTCATACACCATAAACAGGTGGAGCTTTGCATATTGCCTGCTGCTTTCTTACATGATCATGCTCCTGTCGGAGAAGATGACAGAGTTTAATGTAAAAGCAAAATTGATAATTACTGCATGCAGCATAGTGTATGTTATCGTAATGCTTACTGTTGGTGAAAAATCAGTAAATGTATATCCTCAGCTGGTGCTGCTTGCACTACTTCTGATTCCGCTATATATCAATAAGATTCCTGAGGCTATAAGAAGAGGCAGCGTGCTTTTACTGGTAATACTTGGTGTTTTGCAGAACGGATATGCTGCAAATGCACCTGAAGCAGGTAATCTTCCAAGTGGATATGTTGATAAGATGACTCCTGAAGAGTATGAGGAACTGGTGATGAATACAGAGCTTAGAGCTTTGTCTGAGACGGTGCCGGAAGCCCAGAATAATTATTATAGTTATTCAGGCAGAAACCTCACCTGGAATGCATCGCTTCCATATAGCGTTCCTTCTACTCAGTTTTACTTTAGCCTGGCTAATGGAGCTGTGTCAGATTTTATGGAGTCACTTGCAGTAAATGAAATGTCAAACTTTTCATTTTTTGGACTTGATGACAGAGCAATGCCACTGAATCTTGCAGGAGTAAAATATTACTCGCTGAGATACAACAATGAACAGGAACAGGCCTATATTCCTTATGGATTTCATCCGTTTGCAGAATGGTATAACTTTGGAATTTATTCAAATGACAGTGCACCTGCTCTTGGATATACCAAAAATCAGGTATTATCAAGGGATGATTACGATAAACTGACACCTGTACAGAGGCAGCAGGTGATGCTGTATGGTGCTGTCAGAGAAAAAGAAAACGATGATGTTCCATGCGAGATATCAAACCTTGATATAAATGATCAGTCATATTTTTCAGATGAGACAGTTCAATATGAGGTGCTGGAAAAGCATGGAGTTAAGATTAAAGACCATGAATTCGTAGTAAAGAAGCAGAATGCTACTGTGACATTGTCGTTTAGTGGTGTGCCGGAATCGGAAACATATCTGTATATTAAGAACCTTAACTGCAAGACACCATATGATGCTGCTAATATTACAATTTCAACCGATACACCTGAAAACAGACAGATAACGAAAACAATTGCATTTAAAACGCCCTATAGCCAGTTTTACAGCGGCTGGCATGATTATATTGTTAATCTCTGCTACAGTGACGAGGAAAGAAGCAGGATAACGATTACTTTCCCTGATAAGGGAAGCTATACTTATGATGATCTGCAGATCATTTGCCAGAAAATGCAGGCATATTCAGAGCATATGGGTGAATTTGCATCAGAAACCATGAGAGACAATGCGCTTCACAGAAATCAAATGTCACTTATGACAAATGAGATTACAGGAACAGTAAGCCCGGCTCAGGATTCCTATCTTGTGATAAACATTCCCTATGATAAAGGATGGACTATCTATGTGGATGGGGAAAAGAGGACACCTGAGAAGGCAAATATCATGTTCCTTGGAACTCCTGTTACAGAAGGTACGCATAATATTGTTCTGAGGTACCACACACCGGGACTTTTGATGGGACTGGTTCTGGCAATTGGAGGAATTGCAATTTTAATAATACTAACGGTTATGGAGAAGAAGAAACGTGCGGGAAGAGAATAATAGCATCAATAAAAAGAAATTGTTTTTTTTACTGGTATATATAATAGCGGTGTGTTCCAGACTTATTTTTCTAAGTAGCAAACCCGCAGGTCTTCATGTTGATGAAGCCGGAATGGCTTATGATGCATTTTGTCTTGCAAATTATGGAGTGGACAGAAATCTGCTTTCATTTCCTGTTTATCTGATAAACTTCGGAGGTGGGCAGAGCGCACTATACGCCTATATAGCAGCGATATTTATCAAGTTTTTGGGACTTAATGTGATTGCACTAAGACTCCCCGGAGTCATATTTTCACTTATCACTTTGTTTGCAGGTGAGCAGATAGTAAAAAAGATTTGCGGAGAGGATTCGATAGCTTCATACACATATCCTGTACTGTTCACAATATGTCCGGTATTTGTAATGAGTGCCAGATTCGGACTGGACTGCAATCTGATGCTGGGAATGACAACGCTGTTTATCTACACTTTGATTAGAGCGATTGAGTCAGGAAAATGCATAGATTATCTGATTGCAGGAATCTGTTCAGGATTATCGCTTTATACCTACGCTATATGCTATGCAATAATGCCACTTTTTCTGCTGGTTACTTTTATTACTCTTCTGGTTTGGAAAAAGCTTAACATTCAAAGAATTATAAGCTTTGTGATACCTCTTGCAATTTTGGCAGCGCCGCTTCTTGTTACTCAATATGTAAACATAAACGGAAAAGATTCTATAGTGTTTGGAATTATCACGATGCCGGCACTTACCTTTTATCGTGGCGGTGAGATAGTGGCTCCATCCATTACAGGCTTTATTAATACCTTAAAAAGTGTATTTCTCTTTGACAGCCTGAACTATAACAGCATTCCAGGTTTTGGAACGATGTATTTTATAACTATCTTTTTTGTGCCGCTTGGAATTTATAGAGTCATCAAAGAGATTTATTCTTCTATAAAAGAAAAAAGAGTAAGCTATGCTGTTTTACCTTTTTTCTGGTTTGCAGCAGAGCTTTTAATAGGTTCAATGCTGGGCGGAGATGGACCAAATGTAAACAAGATGAATGGAATATTCTTTAGTGTGGCATTTTTGGCTGCATGGGGAATAGAATTCGTCATTAAGAAGTTTATGGGAAATAAGATCTTCGGAACTGTTGTCGGAGTTTTGATTTGTTGTGTGTATCTTGGATTCTCAGGAGCCTTTTTTACAAGATATTTTGGAACGTATTCCGACAACTTATACCTTTTCCAAAAGCCCATAGATGAGCCGCTTAAAATACTGGAAAATGAAGAATACTTTGCAGATAAGCAGATAGTGTTTATCCACGATAATCAACCATATATACCACCTTATATCTTTTATCTGCTTGGAACAAAGCTTTCACCCTATGATTTCAATATGGGTGATACATCCTACTATGGAAGATATCTGTTCAATCCACCGGAAGAACTAAGTCCTGATTATGTGTATCTTGTATTTGATAACAATGATGAGAGGATTGAAAGTCTTCAGAATATGGGATGCGATCAGATCTTAAAATTTGATGGAGCATCGATTATCTGGCAGGGCGAACAGATAGAGTCAGACTTTGGCTATCTGAGTGAGAAAAAGGATAAGGGTGTTCCTTTTGGTCACGATCTTCCTTTCCACGTGAGAAGAATTGCAGGAATCGCAGAGGGACTTAAGGCAGGAGAGTTTCCGGTTAAGATTCAGCATTACTGGTTTAATAATTACGGTTATCCTGTTGGAATAATGTACGGAGATGCGCTGTTGTACATACCGGCTATCATGCATCTTATGGGTATGCCCTTGTGGGAGACATATCTTTTTTACATGATATTTATTCAGATACTTACTGCAGCTACTGCTTATTTATGCTTTAGATATATTTCAGGAAACAGGCTTTCAGGAATATTCTGCGCGGCACTTTATTTCTTATCTTTTTGGAGACTTACGGATTTATTTACAAGGCAGGCAGCAGGGGAGTATAGTGCGTTTGCATTTTTTCCGCTTATTGTTCTGGGACTTGCAAGAATACATAGGAATGAAAAAGTAAAAAGAGGGGCAATCCTTCTATGCGTTGGCATGACAGGACTTTTTATGACGCATCTTTTGAGCGTCGTTATGGCAGCTCTGTTCATAGTGATATTTGTTCTTGCTGATGCTAAAAACATGCTGGCTGGTGGGAAATGGAAGACTCTTATCATGGCAGCCGGTGGTACAATGTTACTTAATCTTTGGCAGATAGTTCCGCTTGTTGACTATTATAAAAACGCGCCCATGCTCATTAATTCCGGTGAGACAGCGCCTATTCAGACTTTTGGTATTACCTGGAGACAAATGGCTGGAGCTTTTTATGATGTGACTGCGCCCATGAGAGAGCTTGGAAACGAGCCTGTCACCGAAATGCCGCAATCTCCGGGGCTGGCACTGATTATAATATTGATCGCATTTGTGGCATATCTGATCCTGCAGAGAAAAGAGTTAAAAAACAACTTAGTTGCCACATTGGTGTGGGGACTTGGAATAGTCTCACTTGTCCTTAGTACATGTTATTTTCCTTACGATATGCTTTATAACAAAGCAAAGTTTGTTTTTAAAATCCTTGGAAGCATACAGTATCCTGCAAGATACCTGACAGCTGCAACAGTGCTTATTTGTACGGTCTATGCGATTATGCAAAAAAATAAGGTAACGTATAAGCTTAGCATTATTCTTCTGGCTATAAGCCTGTGGCAGAGTGGTTCCTACATCCATGCATTCATGGAAAAGCAGGATAATATTGTGGCTATCAAAACCGTGGATGAGTGGACATCATTTGATGATGACAGGCAATATATGTTGCAGGGAACAGATTTGGAGCGACTGCAGTATGCTTCAGTTCTGCCATCTTCTGAGGATATAGTATATTCTGATGAGGAGAGAAAGGGCGGAGAGTATTCACTCAGACTTTCAAACAACTCACAGGATGAAGGATACGCTGATTTGCCGATACTTGCATATCCATATTATTATGGAACCGATGGAAACATAAGCTACAAGCTTTCAGCGGGAGATAATAATAAACTGAGAATTGAGCTACCTGCAGGGACAGACAGTGTAATAAAAATCAGATTCAGAGAACCGTTTTATTGGAGAGTTTCTGAAATAGTCTCTTTGCTATTTGCAATAGCTCTTGTTGTTGGGACGATACTAAAAAGGAAAAAGCTAAATAAGAGATACTAACAAAAAATATAATAAGATAAGCTTTCTTAACAAAGGCTTATTGAAGAACTTCACAAACGGAAAAGTAATAAAAAATGCATCGGCATAATGGATAATTCCATAGCTGATGCATTTTATATTTCCTTATTACCAAACAATAAGACAGTTACCAGGAGCGGTAAGCGGCTTTTCTTCGAGTACGCGGACATCTCTGCCAAGATCGGATAACATTTTAGTGAATTCATCAACCGTATATCCGTCCAGTTTTCTCTCGGATTCCAGATTCCAGGTAAAGTAACCGTGGGCAGCTTTTGAAACAACCTTATCCCAGTAGGCTTTCTGGATAACTCTGGCAAGCTCGCTGTAAGCATAGTTACTGATTACAAGATCATGCTCAGGAAGATTCTCCTTGTCAATAGCAGTACCATCCACAAAATGAATGTTTGAAAGGTCTGTAAGCTTTCCAAGAAAGCGTTTGGTAAGTCCAAGTGCCTCCGGAAGGTCTATCAGTGAGTATCTGGTAATTTCGTAATCTGAAAGGATTATTCTACATTGTCCGCCGTAGCCGACACCGATTTCTGCGACGGATTTAATCTCATTCATTGGAAACAGATTCTTTAAATCGGCTAAAACCTTAATATATCTAAGAGTTGTTGGAGAAACATAAACATCCTTGTTATCAATGTCATATTCATAAATACGGGGCTTTCCAACCTTATCGTTTCTTAAATATTCACCTAATCTGTCAGATATTTTTTTAAAATCGGGATTTTTTATAAGTTCATCGAGATATTCCTGACCCTGTTCTTTTGACATGTGCTCCAGAATAAGATTGTAGATCTCATTACGTCTGAAATGGTGGAACATAAATCCGTTCTTACTTGCGACCCGGCAATATGCAGGATATCTTCCATCGTCAGATACACTGCTTCCTCCGGTGCTTTTATCAAGATAGTCTGCCATGATCTTCTGGTCAAGCTTTTTTAGGACTTTATCATAAAATGTCATTTATAACTCCTCCTCTAGAGTATCTTAACCTATTGTATCATAAAATCGTTAGTAAAAAAGCGGTTACTGTTCAGACAGCTCTGCGCACTTGCTGCGCTGAGCGTGAGAATGTTCTACGTCTTGAATATAGGATTTGCCCCTTTGCCGAAGGCAACTGGAATGGGCAAATCCAGTTGCTGTGAGCACCGTAAGGTGTGAACAGTAATAAAAAGCGAATATGATAGCAAATAAGGTTGTACTAAAGTTATGATTTGGTCTATAATATTTCTAGTGTTTTGTTAACAATATTTACGAAAGGTGGTAAAAATTATGCCATTAGTTACAACGACTGATATGTTTAAAAAAGCATACGATGGTGGATATGCTGTTGGTGCATTTAATATCAACAACATGGAGTTCATTCAGGCTATCACAGAGGCTTGTGACGAGCTTAAATCCCCCGTTATTCTTCAGTGCTCACAGGGCGCTATCAAGTATGCTCAGTTCCCTTACCTTGTAAACATGGTTAAGGCAGCAGCTGAGTCTACATCTATTCCGATCGCTCTTCACCTTGATCATGGTGCAAGCTTCGAAATCTGCAAGGAGTGCATTGATAATGGATTCACATCTGTTATGATCGATGCTTCTTCCAAGCCTTATGAAGAGAATATCGAACTTTCCAAGAAGGTTGCTGATTATGCTCATTCTAAGGGATGTGTAGTAGAAGCTGAGCTTGGTACTCTTTCAGGTGTTGAGGATGATGTAAACGTAGCTGATGATGCAGCACAGTATACAAATCCCGATCAGGTTGAGGACTTCATGAAGCGTACAGGCGTTGATTCACTGGCTATTGCTATCGGAACAAGCCATGGTGCATTCAAGTTCAAGCCCGGCCAGGATCCCAAGCTTCGTCTTGATATCCTTGAGGAAGTTGTTAAGAGACTTCCCGGATTCCCGATCGTTCTTCACGGTTCTTCAGCAGTTCCTCAGAAGTACGTTGGAATCATCAATGCTAACGGCGGCGCTATGAAGGATGCTATTGGTATTCCGGATGAGCAGCTTCGTGCAGCAGCTAAGAGTGCAGTCTGCAAGATCAACATCGATTCAGATCTTCGTCTTGGTATGACAGCAGGTATTCGTCAGCACTTTGCTGAGCATCCTGAGCACTTTGATCCTCGTCAGTATCTTGGTGATGGACGTGCTTATGTTAAGGAAATCGTTCACGACAAGGTTATCAACGTTCTTGGTTCTGACGGAAAGGCTTGATTTAAAGCGTTCAAGAAGACATAAAATGATTAAGCTGCCACAGATTTTTTTCTGTGGCAGTTTTTTTATCTTACAGGAAATTCCTCCGGATTTCCTATAAGATAAAAACACTCCGTGAGGATGCGCACTCGCGCGATAGGAATATGTTGCTTGTAGCAACCGCGCTCGGCGCGAGAATTTTGCAAGCAAAATTCTTATTTTACTATTTCTTAATATTTTTTTTCTAATATATCGTGTAAAATTAAAATATCTTCTTGTGCCTTCTTAAGACATATTTTAGAAGGCGGCAGTAAATAATTGCAAAATATTTAGTTGTTTCTGGTAAAGAGGGAATGATTCTTCGGAGCTGGTTATGAATTCACAGATTTAACTGTCATAAGGAGATAAAGAGAGGGATTTAAAAATGCATAATCAACTTACAAAAAGAGACATTGAAGATATGGAGGCGGAGATTGAACACCGCAAAGCCGTAGTGAGAAAGGAACTTCTTGAGGATGTAAAGGAAGCAAGGGCTCAGGGAGATTTGAGTGAGAACTTTGAATACTATGCAGCCAAGAAAGCGAAAAATGCCAATGAGAGCAGAATAAGATTTCTTGAGAGAATGATCAAAACTGCTGAGATAGTGGATGATTCCAGTGCTGAAGACGAAGTCGGAATGAACAAGACTGTTACTGTTCGTATGGAAGATGACGGTTCAGAGGCTACCTACAAAATTGTTACCACAATGCGTGGAAATGCATTAAAGGGACTTATAAGTATCGAGTCACCTCTTGGTAAGCAGCTTATGGGACATAAAGTTGGAGACAAGCTTACTATCGAAGTAAATAATGATTACAGCTATGACATAACAATACTGAAAATAGAGAATACTGAACTTACAGAAGAGGATAAACTCAGGGATTTTTAATAATCGTAGGAGGGATTGATTATGGGTCTTCATGTATTTCAGCCTGTTGAACTTGATGATGTTCTGGAGGGCGCTTTTAGATTTGGTGGAGAAACCTGGGCACTACTTACTGCAGGAAACGAAAATAAGGCAAATACCATGACCGTCTCCTGGGGTGGTATTACCTATGTCTGGGATAAGACCTGCGCAATAATATATGTCAGGGAAAGTAGATATACCAAGGAATTTATTGACGCAGAAAAAAAGTTTTCCTTATCATTCCTGAATCATGATGAATACAGAGGCCTTAAAAAATATCTTGGATCTGTATCCGGCAGAGATGAGGACAAGATTGCAAATGCAAAGCTTAACCTCAACTTCGATGATGGTATCCCCTTTGTCGATGAAGCTGACAATGTTCTTATCTGTAAGGTTTTATATAGACAGCAAATGAAAGAAGAATGCGTAACAAATGGCCGTGTGATAGCAAATTTCTATGATAAAGGAAACTATCACTGGTTTTACATTGCAGAAATTAAAAAGGTAATGATTCGATGAAACCGGCAAATTTAAAATCACTGGAAGAAATTGGTAAATTCATATTTTTATCGGAGAAACCGAAAAAGGCAGACCTGATTCTTATTCCCGGTTCTCCGACTAAAGAGCTTGCTGAGTATGGAGCGCATCTGTGGAATGAGGGATATGCTCCAAAAATACTTGTTTCCGGTAAATTTTATATGACCTATCAAAGCTTTGAGGAAGAGTGTGGGGCTGTTTTTAAGCAGGATGCTGACTGCCTTGGCTGTAGTACGGAAGCTGAATATCTTACAAAACTCATGATGCGGTATGGGGTTGATGAAAAAGCTATAATTCAGGAAACCGAGTCCACAAATACTTTTGAAAATGCCAGGTTTTCAAAGGATATGATTGAAAACGAATTAAAGAACGAAAGGATCGGGCATATAATATTATGCTGCCAGGCCTTTCATGCAAGAAGAGCTTTGATGACATTCCAGTCAGAGCTTAGAGATTACAAAATAACAGTATGTCCCGTGGTTACAAGAGGGCTCAGCATTGATACCTGGATGGATAACCTTAAAGGTTACAATACGGTACTGTCTGAGCTGAGAAAATGCGGAGAATATTTTCACGGAGAGCGGATGTACGAAATCAGATAACCTTCACAAAGCGCTATTTTCATGAGGGGTTAATATGCGTAGTGAAAAACTGCGAAAATGGGTTATACCGTTTTTTACCGTAATACTATTTGTATTTTTGGTAATTTCCGTAAATATAATCCAGGACAGATTTATCTATAGAGATCGAATCACCCAGCTGACAACTTATTATACTCAGCTGGAATCTATTATTGCGACCAGATTTACCAGATATTTTAATATTTTAAAAAGCTGGTCGTATCATCTTGATAACGAAGAGTCTTCGGGAATCAATGATTTTATTTCATATGTGTCTGCAGAAAAAAGAATATGGGAAATAGATCAGGTGTATTTTTTCAATGATAAAGGTGAGTACAGGGATGCGGATGGGAAAATAGGTACGCTAAAGGAAAAACCGGAGTTTATCGAAAATCTCTCAAAAGAAGGAGAAATGCAGGTTACTCACATAATTGGTGCCAAGGGAATGCATCATGATCTTTTTGTGCTCGGAATTAAACCGGAGAAGTTTGAAAACAAGGAATACTGTGCCATAGGACTTGCCATCGACACCTCGGAGATGAAAAACAGACTTACCGTCAGTAAGGGCGATATGGGCAACTCTCAAAATTATCTGGTGGATATACATGGAAATCTGATAATCACGTCTGTTGATTTAAGAGATGAAAAGAAAAATATTGTAGAGTATGCTGTCCAAAACGGTGAAATCATATATGATCCCACCGGATTGGGACTTTCTAAAGCAGTGGCAGACAGGATGACTGGAGTTATCGTTATAAGTATAGATGGAGTTGAGTACTACCTTAGCTACGTTCCGTGCGAATTCGAAGACTCCATGCTTGTATGTCTTACTCCTTCTGAGACTATTGACCGCAGTATCACAGAGATAAAGAAAATCAATAATATTTTACTTATAGCAGCATTTTCAATTGTACTTGCAATCATGATGCTGATAATGCGATCTATTTCTATGAGGAATATGCTTAATGTTGCAAATTCGGCAAATGAAGCAAAGACAAGGTTTTTGGCAAATATGTCCCATGATTTCAGGACACCTATGAATGCAATATCGGGTTATCTTTCTCTCATGAAAGAAAATGCGAACAACCCGGAAAAGGTCATTGAGTATGGAGAAAAGGCGGAATATGCCCACAGAAACATATTAAATATGATCAATTATGTCCTTGCACTTAGTAAAATGGAAAACGGCGGGGATGAAATCATTAGTGAAAGATTTTCACTTAATGATGTTCTTCTAACAGTTAAAAATGAGATGGGTGCTCTTGCAGAGGGAAAACATCAGATATTCAGCATTGACAGGAGTAATGTTAAAGAAGATGCTTTTATGGGAGATGCCAATAAACTGGAGATAATCCTGAAGAACCTGGTGCAGAATTCTATTACATATACTGATGAAAACGGTGAGATTAAATTGGAGGTATTTCCTGAAGATAAAGAAGATAAGGAATTTATACAGCTTCGTTTCGAGATAAAAGATAACGGTATCGGAATGAGCGAAGAGTTTATCAGACATGTCTTTGAGCCCTTTCAAAAGGAGAGTAGAAAAAATGCCAGTAAGGAGCAGGGAACAGGACTTGGCCTTACCGTAACAAAGGGAATAATAGATATGCTCGGTGGAACCATCGAAGCAGAGAGCAGGATAAATGAGGGTAGTACTTTTATAGTAAGACTGTCATTTGGAATTGCTGAAAAAACAGAGCTTGAAGAAATAAGAGAAATTGAGCAGCAACTCGAAAAAAATGAAGAAGATCATGAAGAGGAAAAAGAAAATGCATTTAAGGGGATGCGTTTTCTGGCAGCTGAAGACAATGAACTAAATGCAGAAATTCTTGTGGAAATATTAAAACTCAATGAAGCGGAGCTGATTGATGTGGCTGAGGATGGAGAAAAAGTAGTATCGGCTTTTGAGGAAAAAGAGCCTGGATATTATGACATGATCCTTATGGATATCCAAATGCCGAATATGAATGGATATGAAGCGGCTAAAGCGATACGTAATCTTGCAGATGAGGGAAGAAAAGATGCTAAAACCATACCAATCATAGCAATGAGTGCAAATGCTTTCAGGGAAGATATAGAAGAGGCAAGTGAATCCGGAATGGATGCACATATTGCAAAACCTATAGATATCAAGCTTTTTGAGAACACCGTCAAAGCCTTTAAATGCAGGGGGCATGAAACAGTATGATTGATAATAAAAATGACGGCAATGAAAGAAAGGGTCTATGTAAAGACTGGTTTTTCGATTATGTCATAAGACAAAACAACATAATTGCAGCAATTTTCTCTGCACAGGATTTTAAGGTGGAATACTTAACTGACAATGTGGAGGAAATTCTTGGTGTGCCCAGAGAAAGCATCCTGTCTGATGTCAGAAACCTTTTAATGATGGGCGTTCGTTCTGACTTAAAGCCTCCGCCGACCAATGAGAATCTAAGTAAGCTTTCAATAGGTGAGATGGTAGAAGCAGATGTTCTTGAAGTTAAAAATAGAGTTACAGGAGAGATCCGCTATTTCAGAGGGAATATCAACCATGCGGATATAGAGGACAAGGACAGATTTTTACTTGTGTGGGCTGACATAACTGAAGAGGTAAAAAGAAACAGGCAGATGGAGGAAATGATCGAAGTTGCCAAGGCGGCAAATGAGGCCAAGACAAATTTCCTCGCAAATATGTCCCATGATTTCAGGACCCCAATGAATGCCATAACCAATTTTAATCTGCTTATAGCAAAAAATTCTGATAATCCGCAGAAGGTGAGAGATTACACACATAAAATCGGGCTGGCGTGCCAGAATCTGCTGTCACTTTTAAATGATGTCCTTGATATGAGTAAAATTGAAAGTGGAAAGGCAGATATAAACCATGAGGAATTTGCCCTTGGATTGCTGCTTGATGAAGTCAACTCCGTAATAACTTTTCAGGCAAAGGGCAAACAACTTGATTACCAGGTTCATTCAGGTGGAATGCAGCAGGATCTGTTTGTTGGTGATAAAAAAAGAATCAATGAGATACTGGTGAACATACTCGGAAATGCTGTTAAATACACACCAAAGGGTGGAAGGATAGATTTTACAATAAATGAGGAAAAAATCTCAAAGGGAGATTACTGGGACCTTAAGTTTTCCGTAAAGGATAATGGAATTGGAATGAGCAAGGAGTTCCAGGAAAAAATTTTTGACGCCTTTTCAAGAGAAGAGAAGGAGGCGACAAGCGGTATTCAGGGAACCGGTCTGGGAATGGCGATAACAAGAAGTCTTGTTCAGATGATGGGAGGTACTATTTCTGTTGAGTCTGAAGAAGGTGTTGGCTCGACCTTTACAATTATATTGAGACTCCCGGGAGTTCATCAGGACAAAGGAAGCTTCTGGAAAAACCATGGCATTCACAGAATGCTGATAATAGATGATGATATACAGGAGTGTACTAAAATCGAAACAGCCATGCGGGACGCCGGCGTAGAAGTATTTATCTGCACAAGCGGATATAAGGCCATAAGACTTATAGAGGTAAGTGCTGATGATAATAAGAGCTTTGATGTTATTCTTTTGGGAATGCAGATCAGAAGTATCAGCTGTTTTGAACTTGCTGCCTTCATACGTGACAAGAATTTTAATCCAAAACCTATAGTCCTGCTTCTGACTGACGATTGGGAAGAGGTAGCCCAGGAGGCACGAGAAGCCGGAATATATGATTTTATGCAAAAGCCTTTCTTTTTCTCATCATTTTCACAGCTTATGGAAGATATTCTTAACAGGAGCAGTTCTGTTAAGGAAGAGCATGGAAAAATCTTTGATGGAATGAGATTCCTTACAGCCGAGGATAATGACATAAATGCCGATATTCTGGCAGAGCTTATGGGGATGGAAGGTGCATTGGTCGAGAGAGCATCAAATGGTCAGGAAGCGGTTGAAATGTTTGAAAAGGCAGATAAGGGATATTATGATATGATCCTTATGGATATTCAGATGCCGGTTTTAAACGGATATCAGGCTGCTCTTGCTATCAGAAAGCTGGATAAAGAGGGTGCAAAGGATATACCGATTATAGCCATGACCGCCAATGCCTATGCGGATGACGTACAAAGGGCAATTGATTCTGGAATGAATGCTCACATTGCAAAACCCATAGATATGAAGGTGGTTGAGTCAACAATTATGTCATTAAGAGAAAATCGGTTGTCGACATAAATAACTATAAATGTTAAAATTGTACTATTGTGATCGTAAAAAATAGATAGTGGAGCAGAATGTAGAAATGAAAAAAGCTTTAATCATAGGCGCCGGCCCTGCCGGACTGACGGCTGCGTACGAATTATTGACAAAGTCAGACGACATTGAAGTCGTGGTACTTGAAGAGACGGACAAATTCGGAGGAATTTCCAGAACCGTTGAATATAAGGGAAACAGAATGGACATGGGAGGACACAGATTCTTCTCCAAAGTTCCCGAAGTAAATGAATGGTGGGATAAAATGCTTCCCAGACAGGGAAGTCCGTCCTATGACGATATAGTCTTGAAGCGTACATCTACAATTGCAAAGGGCGGTCCTGACCCTGAGACAGAAGATAGAGTAATGCTTAGAAGAAACAGAATTTCCAGAATCTTTTTCAATGGAAAGTTCTTTGATTACCCTATAACACTTAAGGTTGAGACCTTCACAAATATGGGTCTTGGAACTACTATAGTAGCAGGCTTTTCATACATAAAGGCAATGCTTTTCAAGCGTAAAGAGAACTCACTTGAAGACTTTTATGTAAACAGATTCGGTAAAAAACTGTATTCAATGTTCTTTGAGCATTACACAGCAAATCTCTGGGGAAGACATCCCTCAGAAATTGATCCCAGCTGGGGAGCACAGCGAGTTAAGGGCGTGTCCATCATGGCCGTCCTTGCCAACGCATTTAAGAAAAAGAGTGGTAAGACAGGCGGAAAGGTAGAGACTTCACTTATTGAGGAGTTCAGCTATCCTAAGCTTGGTCCCGGACAGCTTTGGGATGTAACTGCTGCTGAGATTCAGAAAAAAGGTGGCACAATTATTACAGGTGCCAAGGTTGTTAAGATCAATAAAGAGGGCGATCATCTTTCAGGTGTTACCTATGAGAAGGATGGACAGCAGGTTACTATTAACGGTGATTATGTGATAAGCTCAATGCCTATCAAGGATCTCGTTGCCGGAATGAATGATGTTCCTGCTGATTATGCGAGAATCGCCAAAGGACTTCCTTACAGAGATTATATGACTCTTGGCGTGCTTATCCCGCATCTTAACCTTCAGAATAAGACTAAGGTTAGAACAATCGGAAATATAGTACCGGATAACTGGGTATATGTTCATGACAGAAATGTATCCATGGGACGTTTCCAGATTTATAACAACTGGTCACCGTATCTTGTTAAGGATATAGACCACACTGTATGGATGGGACTTGAGTATTTCTGCAATGAAGGTGATTCCATGTGGAGCATGACTGATGATGAGTTTGCACACATGGCTATCAAGGAGATGGTCAAGATTAACCTCATCGATGAAGAGAAGGAAGTAATCGATTATCATGTTGAGCGTGTTAAGAAGGCATATCCTGCTTACTTTGACACCTATGATGAGATCGATAAGCTGATCGATTATCTTAATTCTATAGATAACCTCTTCTGCGTAGGAAGAAATGGTCAGCACAGATACAACAATATAGATCACTCTATGTGTACATCATTTGAGACTGTTAAAAATATTCTCAGCGGCACACGTGACAGAAGTAATATCTGGAGCGTTAATACTGAGAAGGAGTATCATGAATCCACGGAGGAAAAGAATCCTGAGGATGAAGAGATAGAAATAGACTGAATTTATAAGGGCGCCATATTATTGGCGCCCTTATTTAAAAGGAACAGTCAGCGGGTCTTCATACGAGGCGCGGTGGTGTTTGAATAAAATATTAAATTTTGAGCGTATAAGGAGGGTGTTATTTTGATTAACTACAAGCAAATTGCTGAAGAAACTTATTGGATTGGCGGAAGTGACAGAAGACTTTCAAGATTTGAGAATATTTTTCCACTTAGTAATGGCGTTTCCTATAACAGTTATGTTATAACTGATGAAAAAACTGCATTACTGGATACAGCAGATATCTCAATTTCAGATCAGTTTCTTGAAAATCTGAATGGTGTACTTGATGGTAGAAAGCTCGATTATCTTGTAATAAATCATATGGAGCCTGATCACTGCTCACAGATAGCTACTGTTGTTGCTATGCATCCGGATGTAACTCTTGTAGGAAATGCCAAGAGCTTTACATTCCTTTCCCAGTTTTTCCCAGAGCTTAATGACCAGAAGAAGATTACTGTGGCAGAGGGTGACAAGCTGGAGCTTGGAAAGCATACACTCAGCTTCGTGATGGCACCTATGGTTCATTGGCCTGAAGCTATGTTTTCATTTGACAGTACAACCGGCGCACTTTTTAGCGCAGATGCATTTGGAACCTTTGGCGCTATTGATGCAGGCATTTTTGCAGATGAATATGACTTTGAGAAGATTTTCCTTAATGAAGCCAGAAGATACTATGCAAATATTGTAGGTAAATATGGCATGCAGGTTCAGGCAGTGCTCAAAAAGGCAGCAGGACTTGATATTAAGTTTATTTGTCCTTTGCATGGTCCTATATGGAGAGAGAATATTGCCTGGTTTATTGATAAATACCAAAAGTGGAGTACATACACACCTGAGGATGAGGATATAGTTGTTATTTACGGAAGTCTCTATGGACATACTGAGAGTGCAGCGCAGAAGGCTGCTTCCATGATTCGTGAAAAGAGCGGAAAAAAGGTCTTTGTTTATGACGTATCTCAGACACATACTTCAGAACTTATTTCTGAGGTTTGGAGATGTAAAAAGATAGTTCTTTTCTGCCCTACATACAACAATGGAATTTATATACCTATGGAGAATTTCCTGTCTGACTGTCAGGCTCTTACCGTACAGAACAGAATCTTTGCACTTGCTCAGAACGGAACCTGGGCGCCTGCTTCAGGAAAGCTTATGACAGAAAAACTCCAGAGTCTTAAAAATGTGACAATTGTTGAGCCAATGCTCACAATAAAGAGTGCACTTCATGAGACAGACGCTCCGGAGCTTGATGCTTTTGTGAATGCTGTCATTGAAGCATAAATAATTTAAGTCCTTTACGTATACAGTCAAAAAGTGACTGATATAAGGAGGCAAGGAGGAGAAATGAAAGAATTTTTGAAGAGGAAGAATATCGTGATCTCAGGCAAGAGATACGGTATCGAAGCACTGTCTGCCATGGCACAGGGATTGTTTGCATCATTACTGATAGGAACAATCCTTAACACTATCGGAACCCAGCTTGGTCTTGCGTGGCTTTCGGAGATTGGAAAGTATGCTTCATCAATGAGCGGTGCTGCAATGGCTGTAGCGATTGGTTATGCTCTTCAGGCACCACCACTTGTATTGTTTTCACTTGTAACCGTAGGATATGCTGCCAATGCACTCGGAAGTACAACTCTTTCAGGCGGAGCAGGTGCAGGCGGCCCTTTGGCAGTTCTCTTTATAGCAATAATCGCAGCAGAATGCGGAAAGGCTGTTTCTAAGGAGACAAAGGTAGATATCCTTGTTACACCGATCGTAACCATTCTTGTTGGTGTCGGTCTTGCAAGCCTTATTGCACCTGCAATTGGTACAGCAGCATCATCTGTTGGATCAGTTGTTATGTGGGCAACAGAACAACAGCCGTTCCTTATGGGAATCATAGTGTCAGTTGTTGTAGGAATAGCACTTACATTACCTATTTCTTCTGCAGCTATATGTGCTGCTCTCGGACTTACAGGTCTTGCAGGTGGCGCAGCGGTAGCAGGTTGCTGTGCACAGATGGTTGGGTTTGCGTGCATGTCCTTTAAGGAGAATAAGTGGGGCGGCCTTGTTTCTCAGGGAATCGGAACATCAATGCTCCAGATGGGAAATATTGTCAAGAATCCTAAAATATGGATTGCGCCTATTCTCACAAGTGCTATAACAGGTCCTATTGCTACCTGCATTTTCCATCTTCAGATGAATGACCCTGCAAGTGCAGTGGCATCAGGTATGGGAACCTGCGGCTTTGTTGGACAGATTGGTGTATATGCAGGATGGGTTAACGATGTGGCAACCGGCGCAAAGGCTTCTGTCACAGCTTTTGACTGGATCGGACTTATCCTTATATGCTTTGTTCTTCCGGCAGTTTTGACAACTGTATTTGGCCAGATTTTTAGAAAAATCGGCTGGATAAAGGAAGGCGATTTAAAGCTCTCATAAATTATTGAGAATCTGAAGTCATACATTTGATAAAAATGACATGGTTTTTATATAAAAGTTAATCGCCGGAGAATAAAATTATAAACTGCAGATGAGCGCTATATGATAGGGCTTGGTTAGTATCATGCAAATTCTAAAGACGTTTGTATACAAGTATTTTGAAACCTGTATATCATGTATAAGTTTAAGGAGGAAATTAGTATGAAGCAGTTTCCGGGATTTTCACACGGAATAAATCTTGGTGGGTGGTTGTCTCAGTGTAACCACACTAAGGAGCGTTATGACAATTTTATTAAAGAGAGCGATATTGAAAAGATTAAGAGCTGGGGACTTGACCATATAAGAGTTCCTGTTGACTATAATCTCGTTGAGGAAAAGGACGGAACCTATAAAGAGGACGGATTTGCCTATATTCAGAAAGCTATAGACTGGACAGGAAAGTACGGACTGAATATGGTTCTGGATCTCCATAAAACCTTTGGCTACAGTTTTGATAACGGAGAACAGGAAGCCGGCTTTTTTGAAAATGAAAAGTATCAGGAGAGATTTTACAAGTTATGGGAGCAGTTTGCAGAGCGTTTTGGCAAATACGAGGACAGACTTGCTTTTGAGCTTTTAAATGAAGTAACAAAGAAGGAATATTGTGACACATGGAACGGAGTCTCAACAGAATGCATTAAGAGAATCAGGAAATTTGCGCCTACAATAAAGATTCTTCTTGGAGGCTATTACAACAACAGCATAGTTGCACTTAAGGATATCTGTGCACCCTATGATGAAAATGTAGTATACAACTTCCACTGCTATGAGCCTCTTGTTTTCACGCATCAGGGCGCAGCCTGGATTGAGTCCATGGATAACTCATTCCGCATGCCTTTTGATTCAACCTATCGTGAGTATGATGAGAATGCATTTGCTCAGCTAGGTAACAGACCTGAGGAGCTTAAAGTATCTGATCCTGATAAAAGGCTTGGAATTGAGTATTTTGAGCAGTACATGGAAGAGGCAGTAAGAGTTGCCAATGAAAGAAATGTAGCTTTGTACTGTGGTGAGTACGGAGTTATCGATCTTGCGACTCCTGAAGATGCCCTTAAGTGGTATCAGGCTATTGGAACCTGCTTCAACAAGTACAATATCGGACGAGCAGCATGGAGCTATAAGGAGATGGATTTTGGTCTTTCCGATGCTCGCATGGATGCAGTTAGAGATGAAATACTTAAACTCATGTAAATATTGCTTTGGCCACGAAATGTCACAATTATTATATAAATAGCCAAAGTGCTAGTAATTGAATTAGTTTTTGATATTAAAGGTATTGGTTTTGGAAACAGGACTGATACCTTTTTTAGTGTTACTGTCATTTAGGATTAATCTTTACTGCGTGCAGGGTAGCTTCCTTATGGAAAAAGGGTGAATCAATGTTATAATAGAAAAACGCAAAAATATTGCTAAGAAAGATGAGGTATTTTTAATGAGCATATTAAATGTTGAGCACCTTACACATGGCTTTGGTGACAGGGCGATTTTTGATGATGTGTCATTCAGACTTCTTAAGGGAGAACATATCGGGCTTGTAGGAGCAAATGGTGAGGGTAAATCTACATTTATGAACATAATTATCGGGAAGCTTATGCCCGATGCCGGAAATATCGAGTGGGCTAAGAATGTTAAGGTCGGATATCTGGATCAGCATGCTGTTTTAAAGGAAGGCATGACGATCAGGGACGTGCTTGCATCAGCCTATGAGCCGCTTTTTGATATGGAGCGCAGAATGAATGAAATCTGTGACGCCATGGGCGAAGCGGATGAAAAGCAGCTTGAGGAATACATGGAAGAGCTTGGAACTATCCAGGACCTTTTGACTACCCACGATTTTTACCTTATTGATTCGAAGATTGAAGAAGTATCAAGAGCGCTGGGATTTATTGATCTTGGTTTGGACAGAGACGTTACCGAGCTTTCCGGAGGTCAGAGAACGAAGATACTTCTTGCAAAGCTCCTTTTGGAAAAACCGGATATTCTGCTTTTGGATGAGCCTACAAACTATCTTGATGCCGAGCATATTGTCTGGCTTACAAGATACCTGCAGGAATATGAGAATGCATTTATTCTGATCTCACATGATATACCTTTCTTAAATAACGTGGTCAACATCATTTATCACATGGATGGACAAACCCATAGCCTTGACCGATATGTTGGTGACTATGATAAGTTCATGGAAGTATATGAAATGAAAAAGGCTCAGAGGGAGGCAGCATACAACAGGCAGCAACAGGAGATTGCAGACTTAAAGGACTTTGTTGCAAGAAACAAGGCAAGAGTTGCAACGAGAAACATGGCTATGGCAAGACAAAAGAAGCTTGATAGCATGGAGCTTATTGAGAAAATCCAGGAAAAGCCAAAGCCGGAGTTCAATTTTAAAACAGCAAAGACACCAAGTAAGTTCCTTTTTGAGATCGAGGATCTTGTTATCGGTTATGATGAACCACTCTCAAAGCCGTTAAATATGTTTATTGAGAGAAATTCATTTATTGTGCTTACAGGTGCAAACGGAATAGGAAAATCCACACTTCTAAAGAGCATACTGGGAATAATTCCACCTCTGTCAGGATCGGTTAAAAGAGGTGAAAATGTGGCAATAGGCTATTTTGAGCAGGAAATGTCACCTGATATTGAGACGACCTGCATGGAAGAAATTTGGAATGAGTTCCCTTCATTTTCACAGTATGAAGTCAGATCTGCTCTGGCAAAATGCGGACTTACAACCAAGCACATAGAGAGTAAGTGCAAGGTATTGTCCGGTGGCGAACAGGCTAAGGTAAGACTGTGCAAACTCATAAACAGAGAATCAAATATACTGGTCCTTGACGAGCCTACTAATCACTTGGATGTAGATGCCAAGGATGAACTCCACAGAGCTTTGAAGGAGTACAAGGGAACTGTTGTCATGGTATGCCATGAACCTGACTTCTACTCAGATCTTGCAACTGAGGTTGTGGACTGCACTAAATGGACTACCAGAATTTAAAATTGAAATCAAATTTTCGCTGTATTGGCTGCCTTTCCACGAGAGGCAGCCATAATTTTTGAGTAGGGTACTTGGTTAATTATGAATGTGTCAGTACACTAGTGCGAACCATTGGAGAATTGCGGATAAATCACATGGATGGAATATTGCGGCTCTTTTAGTGCTATAATTGATAGAACACATACAAAGGGGGTGCTACTGTAGGGGTCACCAGTAGCTAATTACATAATTATGAGACAAACAGACAAACTCTTAATGTTAATGCAGCACTGCAATTTTGCAGTATCAAACGAAAATGACTATGCTATCTCATCTGTTATCATAAAAAGAATTGTAACTAACGCTGATCTTTCAATAGAGCAGATTGCAGAAGAAGCATGTATCTCTCAGGCTTCAGTCAGTCGTTTTGTGAGGAAAGCGGGTTTTGACAGCTGGCAGAGCTTCAGGGAATGTTGTAGTGGTGCCTGTAATGAAATAGGGCAGCGCAGGTACGCATATAGTTTTGTTGATTGGAAAAACAAAAACTTAAGTGAAATGAGTGACAACCTGTTAGACAGAATTACCAGTAATCTTAAGGCAACGAACAAGGGCCTTGATAGTGATGGAATTGAAAGTATTCTTTCTAAAATGATCTCTGCTTCTGAAGATATCTTCATAGGAGATGAACATGCACTATCGATATTTTATACATTACAGCTTGATCTTTTATTTGCCGGTATCCCTTCTTACCTATATAAGAATATGGATGTTCAGGAAAGTCTTTCTCACCATATATTGAAGGGTGCCGTAGTAATATTTCTTAATATAGAGAATAATTTCCTGGCTCCGAAACAGTTAAATACGATTAAAGCCATGAAGGAAGCGGGGGCATATATTATTGTTTTTTCCCAACAGGACTGTTCCGACAAAATCGGTTATGACATGGTATACCGTTATGGAATACCTGAAAGTGCTAATGACGGATACTATTCACTATTCTATCTGTCACAGCTTTTATCTGATTTGTTGATCCAGAGGGCATTTTCAAAAAATGAAAGCGATTTTCACAAGCGATAATTGTTAGTAATCTTTTATAAAAATATAATTAATATAAACCAAATTTTGGTTAAATTAAATATATTTTGGGAGGATTACGTATGAAAAAGAAACACCTGATGTTACTGATGTCATTGATGTGCACCGGAGCACTTCTTGCAGGATGTGGAAATTCGGCTCCTGAAGAAACAGCAAAGGCGAGTGCAGCAGAAGAATCTGTAACTGAAAAAACTGAGGAACCTGCAGAGCCGGAGGTATTAGAAGAGAAAGAGGAAGAAGCAAAAGAAGAGAAAAAAGAAGAGGAAACAGAAGAAGTGAAAGAAGAGGTCATTGAAGAGGAAGAAGTGGCAAAAGCAGATAAGCCCACCGATTTCGCAGAGGGTGCAACTGTTTATGAGTCAGAGGAATCACCAACCGGATACATGGTACATTTCGCATATAAGAATGACAATGATGATGTTGCATCTGTAAGTGTTACGGGACCATTTTTATACCTTGACCCCGAATTAGACATTTCTGATAAATCAAACTGCTACACACCGTATGATTATAAGAATGGTTTTTATGCATCTAACTGTGCACCCGGTCCTTTTTCATGGGGTTACACAGAAGAAATGAAACTTAACGAAGATACAGGTCTGTACGAAGCAGAATTCCCTATTACAAGTGGATCATTTGCATATAATTACATTCTTAAAGATGCAAATGGAGAAGAGACACCAATAGATGATCCTGCTAATCCTTCACCTGCAAAAGACAACGCAAACAGTAACTTTGCAACAGGTGACCTGACTCATAGCATTGTCTATGGTAAGTTTGATTCCGATAAGCAGAGTAAATCTCTCAATTTGGATTATGTTCTTCCTAACGAAGGCAATCATGGAGAACTAAAATATGTAGAATACAAGGGTGTTCTTTCTTCAGACCAGGATCTTGGTGTATATACTCCTGCAGGATATGATGCAGACAGAGAAGAGCCTTATAAGACCGTTTACATGTCACATGGAGGCGGTGGAAATGAGACTGACTGGTTTGCAATGGGACATGTTGACAATATCATCGACAATCTCGGCGAGGATATCATCATTGTAACCATGGACAATTCAAGCTTTGAGTGGGATTTTGATAAGATAGAAGATAACGTAATCAACTATATCATTCCTTATATGGAAGAGAACTATAACGTATCAAAGGAAGCAAAAGATCGTGCCTTCTGCGGACTTTCCATGGGATGTATGACAACTTTCCATATGTATTATGATCATCCCGACGTATTTGCATACTTCGGTGGTTTCTCCGGACCTGACATGAGTGCAATAAAGGATACTGAAGGAATAGAGAATGCAACATTATTCTTTACTGTAGGAACTTGTGATATTGCATCAGAAAAAGTTATGCCAAATGAAGAGGGAAAACAGATAAAGTACGAGAACTATGTTGAGTATCTTAAGACTGCAACAAAAGAAAACGTAATAGATGGCGGCTACCTCTATGGTTCTCATGATTGGTTTACATGGTCCCAGTCATTCTATAGATTTATGACTGAAGTGGCATTTAAATAAAAAGAATTCCTGCAATAGGGGACTAAACTATTAGTCAGTTATTATATATAACTGATTTATAGTATGTCACGAAATGAATTAAAAACAGAAGCAACAGTGCATGGCTTTTATGCTGCGCACTGTTCTTTTTTATCTTAAGGAAATTCCTCCGGATTTCCTATAAGAAAAAAACACTCCGTGAGGATGCGCACTCGCGCGATAGGAATAATGGAAATAGTATCAGGTAGCGGAAGTATTATGAAACTTGTCATATTGTGTATCTATGGTGTTATGATGATATCAGTGTTTGTGGGGCTGATTGGAAAAAGATAACTGAGCATTAGGGCAAGAGCTCTACCTGGCACAAAGCAGGCTGCTTTTGTCGAAGGATATGATTAAAAAATGTAAAAATCAGGAGAATTAGTATAAATGAAAAACAGAAACTATTCGAACGCGAGAGTACTCACAATGATTCCGATTATTGTTTTGGTGATAACAGTAATCTGTATGGTACTTGCAACAATACTCGAAGTTCCTACGAATAGAGGTGCAATATATTCGATCCTTGCATTTATTGGATTGCTGAATATGTTAATAGCGCCGTTTCCGTGTCTTGTGATATCCATTATCGGAACGGTGTATTCTGCGAAGGCAACAAAGGAAGGCATAGCTCAGGCTAAAAAATACCTTATTCTGGGAATCATAGAGATCCTTGTCTACGTTATAGGAGGAGCTTTGGCAGTCCTGATGATCCTGGGCGGACAGAGCGTGTGAGTAAACATCAAGTCCTGGTGCTGATATTTTTATGTTTCTTGAATTAACAAAAACGAGATACCATGAATGGTATCTCGTTTTATTAGTCGAAGTGACAGGATTCGAACCTGCGACCTCTGCGTCCCGAACGCAGCGCTCTACCAAACTGAGCCACACTTCGATATATATAAGCAAAGGATACGATATGACCTTTGCAGCAGAAAATATGATACAATGAAAATGGTTTATTTGTCAATAGCTTAAAGGCAGGTGTATGAAAATGCAGTTGAAAAGATATATTGCAGGTGGCAGAGAATGTGCTTCAAATGAAGTAAGTGAACCTGAATGCGTTGTTATTCAGCTACATGGCGAGCTGGAAATGAATTCTATAAATAAGGAAATTGAGAATATCGAAGTGGATTCAGAACGCAAAGTGCTCTATGTTTTCTGTAAAATAGAGGATTGGGATAAAGAACTGGCACCATGGAGTGCACCACCGGTTTTTGGAAATGTACCATTTGGAGCAGGAGCGAAGGATACGCTTGAGTTTATAGAGAATGAGCTGTTACCGGCAATTAATGCGGAGTACAAAATAGCATCGGAGTGCCCTAAGATACTGGTAGGATATTCTCTTGCGGGACTATTTTCCCTATGGAGCGCATATCAGAATGATTTGTTTGATGCAGTAGCGGCTGTTTCTCCATCAGTCTGGTTCCCTGATTGGATTGAATATGCGAAGGCCAATCAGCCTAAAACAAAAAATATTTATCTTAGCCTTGGGGATAAAGAGGATAAGACGAGAAATAAAGTAATGAAGAACGTTGGCAACTGCATACTCATGCAAAAAGAGATATTTGATCAGCAAAATGATATGTCAAGCACATTCGAATGGAATGAAGGTAATCATTTTAATAACGAAGAATTAAGATGTGCAAAAGGAATAAACTGGTGTCTTAAAAATGTTCTATAAATGAGATACAATTAACAGACAAATTCGATGTTGGCGTTTTGATAGCCTGATAAGGACTATTGGCTGATGCGATAGATAAATAATAAAAGTCCAGCGGTGTGATGTCAAGTAAAGAAAAATAAAAAATCTTTTATTTTTTGACATTTTTCACGAAAAGAAAAAACGACCACCTAAGCCCTGTCGACCATATTTTTAAATGAGCAGGGCGTACTCATCAGCAAGTAGGTGATACTACTATGCTGGACGATATAGACGATTGTCTTTCAGCAGTCGAAAGACTAATCGCACAAGTTTACGAGCAGTTAATGCGAGTGCACGTTTGTGTTGGTATCTGTTCACCTCTTTGTACTTGAGGTGATAGAAGTCGCTGTATTCTTTGTCGCATCTTACAAGAGATAATGCTGCTTCACACAGATAATACTTTAAAAATCGGTTGCCAGATGGTAT
>NZ_KL370844.1:0-10356 GCF_000701985.1 Butyrivibrio sp. WCE2006
ACCACAGGTTTAGTTTTTTTACATAGCAGATGTGATATACTACTCTTTACAAGCGGCTGTTGTTAATCCTTAAAAGAAATGTGGTTAAAAACGATAAATATAGCAAAAGCGTTAATAAGGAGGCGGCTATGGATATCTTTGATGTTTTTGTGGACATGCAGGCTACTGGAACAAGAATTAAGGAGCTTAGAAAGCAGAGTAATATGCGTGTTTGCGAACTGGCTGAAGCACTTGGACTTGAGTCGGAACAGGCTATTTACAAATGGCAGCGCGGACAGTGCTTACCAAATGTTGATAATCTTGTAAGACTTAGTATTATATTCGGATGTCATATTGAAGACATTCTTATGAATAACATGGAGATGGAAGAGGACGCGAGTCCTCTTCTTCCTTTTTTAGGGTTCGGAGTTTTGTCCGAGTCTTTTTTCAACTACGTGTTTAATGCTATTTAAAATTTATAAACATATAATTATTGATATAGATATTTGGGATAAAGCTTATGGAGGAAATGAATGGAATGGATGTAAATTTAATTGCCGAGATAGTAACGACCATAGTGATGGTGGCGGTCTTTGTGCTATCGGCAGGATTTTTAGTTATGGGGTCAATTACGATGGAAATATATGACGAAAAAACAAAGAATGAAAAGAATTTAATTCGGTATATGGGGAATGTGGTATTAATCATCATGAGTCTTGTGGTATGCGTATCAGTGTGGATGCGCTTTGATGCAATGGTTTGTTTTGCCATACTGGTTCCGATTATGACTAGAAGTATTGAAGATGCTCTCTGCGCTACCACATATATTGGAAAAGTTATGAAGTACTTATTGATGCTACTATTTTTGACTGGATTCGTATTAATACTTGCCGCTTTTAGGTATGATGGAATACTTGAAAACAATATGGTAAAGGGCGTGATTCTTATTGCAGTATCTGCGGTACCTTTTAAGGCGTTTGTGGATATGTTTAATACAGATGATACAGAGGATAGCGAGAGTAGCGAGAATTGAGCTATGTGTGGTATTTATTGGACACCAATTTTGATACTATATGGGTATAGGATAGATTTATTACCCTGTAATTGCTGGGAAATCATACTAGAGCTGGGCAATGTAATCATTCTGAAGATTTGCAGTATATTTGGAATCCGATATGAAGGAGGTATTGCTTATGGCTACAGTATTGGTTGATTATGAAAATGTATGTATGAAAAATGGCTTGGTGGGGACTTCTTACCTTAATTCTGGTGATACCTTGCACATTTTCTATAGTGCGGTTTGTGAAATGCTTCCTAATTACCATATGGAAGAGATAAATAAATCGGGGTGCACGCTATTAATATCAAAATTGATCGCGCAGGGAAAGAATGCTCTGGACTTTTATATTGCAACTGAGTGCGGGAGGCTTATTTCAGATGGTGAAACTCAGATAGCCATAGTCAGTGAAGATAAAGGATACGCGGCTGTTATGCATTACATCAGAGAAGTGATGGGGATGAAAAATATCGAAATATTCAGGAGTAGTAATATAGAAAATGCTCTTAAGTCGTTTGCTGATCCGGAAAATGCAGAGCGAAGAAAAATTATGGCTGAAAGGCAGCTGAGTGTCGATCTTAAATCCGAATATGCGAAGCTCCAGGAGAGAAATCAGATCAGAAATGAGATTTTTTCTGCGCTTAAGGGAACAAAGTATGGAGGGAAAATCTCTAGCATTATTTCTTATTTGGAGAATAAGGATAAGACTGACAAAAAGAAATTGTATACAGGTGCTCTTCATGAGTTCGGTAAAAAGGATGGGTTGGAGCTATATTCGATTCTGAAGGAAGTTGTTTGACTGAAGTATATTATGCTGTTGCTGGTATAGTTGCAAGCAATGGAGAGAAGGAGCGGAATGGAGAATAATCATATTCATGAGGTATATGAACTTGCAAATAGAAATACTTTTACAGGAAAAAAGGTCAAAGAGAGAGGAGCGAGGAAAGCTACGATTTTTTTCTGCGGTTCATGTGGAAGAATAGCAGGCTATACCGGCAGCTTGAAGAGTTACAGGTGCTGCAACGCGGCTAATACCGGACTTCCTGACTGCCAGTATTCCAAAAGAAAGAGAGATGTCCTTGAAGGTTCCTACACTGAAATCACTTGATAAGTGATAAAGCCAGTGTTTATGCGGGGTTACACTATCTCGATTGATTAATATTTTAGAAAATAATTTGTGGTCACCGTAGAAAGAAAAATCTTTCTACGGTGATTTTTGCTTATATGGCTTAACAATTAATTAACGTTTTCTGTAATCAATCAGCGCATCATTCAGCGCACTCATAGTTTGTCTGATAATTATTTCATCAAACTCAGTGCATCCAACAAAAGTATTATTTCTTGCTATAAATGGTATTGAACTGTAATACACTCAGAAAGAGTTGTATGAGATAATACTTTAAATTGCAGCAAGTAAGAAAGAGTATGTGGATTTGTTACAATGGGTCCTGGAACGTCAGATTAAAAACTGAATATAGATATTTTTGCGGACTGGCTCTGTGGATGATTCCACAACCAGTCCTTTTTTTGAAATTACATCCAGCGATAAGCTGGCAAAGATATGGGAGGGATGTTGTGGATATTGAAAATCTGATGCGAATGGATTGGGGATATGTCCCAACAAGTGAGTGTGAAGGAACATTTATGCGCAGTGTGACTCATAGTCCGTTGTTACAAATACATCACAATATTAACTTCAAAATAGGAGGTTTAGTAAGATGATTCAAGTGTTTTTTGGAATTGCATGTAGACAACAGCGAGAACAAATGCAAGTTAGTCAAGAGAAGTTTGCACTATCGATAGGCATGGATAGAACTTATTACGCATCAGTTGAGGCAGGAAAAAGAAATATATCAATACAGAATATAAAAAAGATAGCTGATGGATTTGGGATATCTTTAGCAGAACTGATGAGTGAGACAGAAAAAATAGAACGTTCTTCGAAAATGTAAGGAGATAAGTAGTTATGTATGCAAATTATGAAGATATACAAGAAACTTTTGATGATTTTGTAAATAAAGTTGGTGGAGAATCTAGGAACATTAAAAAATATGTTCGAAGGAATTATGTTAAAGATAATAGTGGTTTTCCGAGGGAAGGCGCGTATTTTGGATTAATTAAAGAAGGTGAAGAACCCTCTGGTGGATATCATGATCTAAGTCTTGTTGTTTTTTTAAGTAATGAACAAGAAGATAAAGACGATAGATGCATGGTTGCTTTGGTGTTTGGATCACTTGGATATAGGGATGACTATGACATAGCTGCTTTGCCAGGTACAAAACGACTATTTATGAATCTTGGTCTGAATGATATTTTTATAAAAAATGATTTTACAGATATCCAGTCAAGGGATGGATTCAAAGATTTTTGTGAAGCGAAGGACAATTTGTATCCAGCAGATGATGGAGCAGAAAGAATCCCGGAGACATTACGAAATGCATTCAAAAAGTATGAAAATGTTATAATGGTAGCATCTCTTTTTAGTCCACATAATGAGGATGAAACAAAGAAAAAGTTAGGAAAGTTTATTGCGGCATATGCTAATATGCGATCTTGGCCATCAAATAAAGAACAGAGAAAAGTGGTTAACGAGCTCATTCACAATTCAAAAAATGATGAGATAGATGAAGAGCGTGAAATTGAAAAGCTTAGGCAATTAGTTGAGGTGAGGAAATATGTAGTGTTGCAGGGAGCACCAGGTACTGGAAAAACTCGTATGGCTAAAAAAATTACAGAGGGCAAAAAAGTTTTCTTTACACAGTTTCACGCAGAGACTACATATAGTGATTTTATTTATGGGATTAGACCTATTGTTAGTAAAGAAAAACAAAACCAGCAGGATCATTTAGAGTATGAGGAAGTAAAGGGAGTATTTGTTCGCTCGATTATAGAAGCAAAAAAAGCACAAGATAATGCCAAAGAGTTAAATAAAAGTCCGGATGAAGTGTATTTGATCATTGACGAGATCAACAGAGCTAATCTTTCTAATGTACTTGGACCGATTTTTTATTTGTTTGAGCCAACAATGCATGAATCAGAAGTAACTATAGAGGTTTGTCCGAGATTGAGTTTGAGCAAGCTTCCAGACAATCTGCGTGTTATTGCGACAATGAATACTGCTGATAAAAGTCTAGGGGGAATAGACTTTGCTTTAAGGAGAAGATTTGCTTGGTATACAATGGTGCCGCATTCGATAAAAGCTGATGCAGGGTACGAATTTTGTGAGGAAGCTTTTATTGATATGGAGGATATTTTTTATAAGTACGCTTCAGATGAAGAGTTAAATCTAATGCCAGGACAGGCGTATTACATCATAGCTGATAATAGCGTTGAGTTAGAAGAGAGGCTACGGTACGAAGTAATGCCGTTAATAAAAGAATATTTGGCTGAAGGTTTTTTAATCAGAGCAAGAGATAGCTTTATAAGTTACTTTAAGAAATGGATTAAAGAGGAGATGTATAAATAAGTGGGTAAAATATTCCTTCAAATGCCGTGTTTATCTGAATCAAAAACATATACAGATCGACAAATACATGAGGAACTCTTTGATAAAAAAAGTGATTATCGCTACTTGGAATCAAGCATCCAAACCTTTTTAGATATAAATATAGATGTATTCGATTTTGCTGGAATTCATGCTGAGGTCAATGGAAGTGGTAAGAGTATATCGATAAAATTTATTAGCGGGGGGTATGTTGGTGCGGTTCCTGTCAGAATGCCGTACGATGGTGTTTCTAGGAAGGATATTCAAATTTTTCCAAGATTTGAGAATCAAAAAGATAATTATTCAGAATTATTTAAAATACTGGATAAGATAGATTATTCCGATGAATTGGAATACATGAATAACAGGTATTTGAATTTGCCATTTCAACTTAAGCCACCTATTTATAATGAGGCGATGGAGTATATAAGGCTATTCGAAGAAGCTTCTAGATATCGTTGGAGAAAATTTGAGAACATTAAAAATATGTTAAACATTCCAAGTGGCGGAACAGACTGGAACGAGTATGCTCGAAATTCTTATGACCCTAAGAAACGTCTTGAGTATCCTTCAAAAAGAAATGTTCTTTCGATCAACCATAAAGAGTGGCAGGAGCTTGTTTATGTCTTAGAACTTGCTTGTGAGATATTAAATGATCAGGCTGTGCCTGTTGATATTAGATTGGGCTATCAAAGATATTTTAAGACAGTAATATATAACGCTAGAAATATAAAACCAGAGCCGGTAAAAGAGATTAGTTTTCATGCTAAAGATCCTGATTGTATAAAGCGGCTCAAAAAACAAGCTGTGATAATACTTCATAAAAATTCTACAACTTGCGCGGCATGGAGAATGGATATGTCCAAGATATTTGAGAGATACGTTCAATATCTGCTCAAGAAGAGCACAGAAGAATTAGCAGGTAGAGAATATAATAATCCAAAGATTCATGCGCGTGGAGATAGAATGAGATGGGGGCTTAAGTATCTTGAGCCTGATATGGTTTCTGTAATCAATAATGGAATTGTATTTGAGGATGCAAAATATAAATCCCATTTATATTCATACAATAGTGATTCGGAATTGCTTAAGGAAACTTTTAGATCAGATCTTCATCAAATAGTTGCTTATTGTGCATTTGAACCAGCTGATAATAAAAAGGGAGTGTTATTCTATCCGGCAGCGGAATTTAGAAAGTATGAAACGCTTTTTGAAACACCGCTATCTTCCGCTAATGTGCGGATCTTTTTGTGTGGAATTCCTTTCTGCGATGAGGCTGAAGAAGAAACGATAGTAAAACTTAAGGAAATAATGGCATAGGCTGAAAAAAGAATAAGGAAGCAATGTTTATTGTGAGCAGAGCTTCTTTTTTTGGACCTTTTTATAGCTGATTTTTTTCAATCTGAATATAGAAAGTATTAATGCTCATACTATGCTCATACTCTTGCGAACGTGTGAAATGTAACTCAAACGTGAGACCCATATGATATACTATTATAGCCGGATTTTGTAAGTGTTTTTCAGAAGAGGAGCGATTATGGTAATTTTCGAGATGTAATACATGGACAAGGAATAGGTAATATTACATATAATTTGAAATATGGCAAGATAAACCTTTATGGCAAACATTTTGGGCCTCCGTCAAATCTGCAAAAGGTTAAAGCGTTTTTGATTGATAAGGATATAAAGAAAAATGCTGATATTGATGTTTCTATAACTATTGGAAGAGCTTTGAATAGTATAGTGATAAAACAAATAATTATGTCCATTGATGGAGAAAAAGCATACTGCATAAAAAAGAAAGAGGTAAGATTAGTTACAACCTTTCTTATGTTTTTGATGAGCAAGGGTTAAGAAAAGTGGATAAGGAATACTGCATCAGTTTAAAGGCAGGTGAATATAGAGAGAATCCTAATCTGGAACCGTTGCAAGAATATCAAGGGACATCAATACCTATGAAGGTGCGTTGTAGACTGTGTGGTGAAATTATTGAAAAGACGCCATCATATATGCTAAGAGGACATAGTTGTCATGAATGTAAGGGAAATAAAGACAAGAAAGCGTGATTATACAACTTGTAATCTAAGGTATGAAGGAGGATTAGAATGCAAATAAGAATAGTTTTTTATAAAACCTCATCAAAGTATTATGATCCATGTTGCCTTAAGTGCGAGTGTTTTGAGCAATATTCTAGTGAAAAAAGCTCTAATACTATAGATATTTCTGCGGAAGAGATAAGAACGAAGCAAGTACTCATTAATCACGTATTGGGTATAGTAAAGAACTGGAGTAAGACAGAATACTATGTTGATGGGAAAAGAGCTTCAATATCTGAAATAGAAGGAGTAGTAGGGCTTGCAAATTGTGAAAAGGCAAAAGATAACGAGGTTGTTGGCGACCACTGTTTTGATATAAATGGTTGGGGATGTAATAGCCTTGAAGAAATAGCTTTTCGCGATAGTGGCTATTCATATTATAGAAAAACAAAGTATTTTTGGTATCAGATAGGTAAGTTTAGTGATGGCGTGTGGCATGTTGATAAATCTAGAATCAAAGAAATGCTTAAGGATGAGGCTGAGAGAAAACACCTGAATTTTTGCAAGCATTTTAGCTTAGATAGAATTTTCGAGGAAGTTGACAAGCTTTCTGATGAGATTATTGTTGATGAGCAAGATGAAGATTGCGAATGGCAATATGTTTATAAAGAAGCTGCAGCAGGAATGAAGCAAACAGAAATAATCGGAGTTGAGCCTAAGGAAGAAGATAAATACTCTAGTGGAGGCTTCTCCATAAATGTAGGATCTTTATTTGGCGGAGGGGCTTCAAACGCAGAAGAAAAGGATGATCAAAAGGATATTCCGTCAACATCGTTTGCAGATATAGGTGGTATGGATGATGTTGTTCAGCAGGTTAGAGAGGTTGTTGAGCTACCAATGATATCCCCTAATATTTTTGAACATTACCATCTTATACCGCACAAAGGAATATTGTTATATGGACCTCCTGGATGCGGTAAAACAATGATAGCAAAGGCTATTGCTAATGAAGTTAAAGCTCATTTTATATCAGTGAATGGACCGGAAATTCTCAATAAGTTTATGGGACAATCTGAAGAGAATTTAAGAAAAATATTTGCGGAAGCAAAGCGAAAAGAGCCAGCTATTATCTACTTTGATGAGTTTGATTCAATCTCAATGCGAAGAGATAGCGATGATCATTTGTCTTCAGCGTCAGTAGTAAATCAGCTTCTGACGCTGATGGACGGAATGGATGAATCAAAGGTGTGTTGTATAGCTTCGACAAACAGAATAGATATGATAGATGAAGCAATTAAAAGACCTGGAAGATTTGACTATGTTATTGAGATAGAAAAACCTTCGTTAGAAGGATGTAGATCTATATTTAGAATTCATACGGAAAAGAAGCCCGTTGATCCTACGTTTGACAAAGATAAATTTGTTGAAAAGCACTTGATGGGATTATCCGGAGCTGAAATAGCATTTGTAGCAGCCGAGGCAGCATATAATTCGATTAGAAGAACGATTGATGTTGATGGGATTTTTCAGGGCAAAAATGTTGAATTGACAGGTGAAAATATGATTGTAGATATGGATTTTATACGTGCTGTTAATACATTAAAGGAGCGTAAGACTAAGGCTGATACAGCAAAGTATAGATATAATCTGTAAATGATTCAGTAAAGGAGATGAGCTGTCTTTGACCAGGGATGAATACTACGACAAATTATATGATTGGGCTGAGAGCACACAGATTAAAAAACTTTCTTCCGTAGAATCGCTGGGTGCAGCTGATGAAGTCGCGGAAGTAATGCTGGAGTTTGCCTTTAACCACGAGGATATTGTTAATCGCATTGCCAGAAAAGCTATTGAGCAGAAGCTTGTATTTTCTGCAGACAGCCTCATTGATTTGACAAATAGTATTGATCCTGAATTGCAGGCGCGGCTTGCGATACAGTCAGCAGATAAGTTTTCAAAAGAAGATCTGGAATCGTTGGACGGATTCCTGGATGCTGACGTTCTCGTAAAACTATATAAGCTAAAAGGTTTAAAAGTACCGGAAATACTGTGCGATGATGAACCGGAAGAGGATTTCTATGAAGAACCTATTGAAAAGAAGCCGGGCGGATTCTTCAGTGCACTTGCTATGGCTTTTGGTATGGGTCATGGAATATCTCAAGGAATTCATGATGCTACCGGCAGCAGACCTCGCAAGTTCAGAGTTGGTGATCACGTGCGTGTAAGGTATCGGGGTCAGGAAGGTACTGTTATAGACATCAATGGAGTTGAAGTATCAACACTAAATAAAATTTGCCTGGACTTAGGAATTAACCTTTATAAGTTCTTTAGTTATCAGAGCAAGGAAATTATTTATTTGTCTGATGATGAGAAAGAAATAATAGAGGGAATAAAGCATTGGGGTATGAAGAGGTAATTGAGGTGTATTCACGGATTAAGGATTCCCAGATGCAACAGGTGGCCTTGGCGCAGCTAAGAGTTTTAGCTGAATTTTAAAAGTGTGTGAGTGGAGTAAATATTCACACTAGAGGTGTGTCGTGTGTATATTTACTTTAAAGGGTAGATATGCTTCTTACATATAATGAATGTATAGATAAATATGGAAGCGACTATAGACTCAAAAAAGAGATCCTTAGTGGAAATATCTTCATGAAAGAAAAGGGAATATATTCTACTAGACGCAATATATCAGATATTGAAGTAATAATGAGTAAATATCCTAAAGCTGTATTTACTGATAAGAGTGCATATTATTATCACTCTCTTACAGATGTCATTCCTGATTATTTTCATCTTGCTACAAAGAGGGAAGATAGCCGGATTAGAGATAGTCGCGTAAAACAATCTTTTTTTAAAGATGAAATTTTTGAGGCTGGCATTGAAGAGATGCAATACAATAATATATCCATCAGGATATATAATAGGGAACGCATGCTGGTAGAATTGATGAGATTTAGGTCCAAAATACCTTTTGACTATTATAAAGAAATCATTCAAAATTATCGACGTATCACCGAAGAAATGGATTTTGGTCTTGTAGAAGATTATGCCTACATGTTCCATAAAGGCGAAATTATTATGAATCAGATACAGATGGAGGTTCTTTGATATAAATGAATTTACATGATGAAGTAGAAAAGATTAAAGGTGAAGGGTATAGTGAAGCAAATGCTGAAGCTAAGCTATGCCAGGATATAGTGCTTAAAGCAATTTCAGAGAGTGGAATGGGGAGAAATGCCACGATTAAGGGCGGTGTTGTAATCTGAAGGAAGAGGTTGATGTTGATAAACTTAGGGGATGTATTGAAAAATACATTTTCGCCGATAATACTCTGAGAAATGTCACCTCGATGGATGAAGTGGTAAAGAGGGTTGAGCGAGTATTTACTAATAAGAAATATATAAGTGATCTTGAAAAGTCTGGTAAAAATTGGCTTGGAGTGTCAACAGATACGGTGCTAAAAGAAGATGTGGATTTTCTAAAAAGTATTTAGGTAAAGAATGGAATAATTGGTCTGACAGCGTCTGACTAATTGGATAAGAGGAGTGGCATTAGGAATATAAGGTAAATAGTATAACAAATGCCAATAAAGCCTTATATTAAGCGGAAAATAGTTTGATTACATATAATCAAACTATATAATCAAACAAAAGAGCATCTATATTCCTTTACGGTTATAAATGCTCTTTTTAATTACGCTCCTTTGCGTAACATGTGCATTCTTGCGTGTTAAGTGCTAATTACGCCAATAATATGTGCGTACTTGCGCATTAACTTTGCTTTGCTTATAATATATCTGA
>NZ_KL370844.1:12051-26183 GCF_000701985.1 Butyrivibrio sp. WCE2006
ACAAATGGTTAAGCAACCATCAAATGACGCTAAATAACAAAAGTGAAAAGATAGAATTAGAGGACCTGCTTCAGGTCGCATCCACAATCAGCATATCTACTCAGAGAGCCAAAAGCATTATTGCAGATGTAAAATCTGCAATAGTTCATTGGACTTTCATCGCAGGGGATGTTGGAATAAGAGAAAGTACCATAGACTTAGTAAGTAAAACTATTACTGAATTGGTAAATGTATAAAACAACATAAAAACTCAAACCTGGATGACATATTTAGTTTGATTAAAATATTATATGTTTTACCATAATCTAACCATCCTGCATGAATTAAAAAGGCACTATATTCTCTTTGAAATAGTGCCTTTTTGAATAGTTTGATTATAAAAACGCTACCTTATATAACTTGATGCTGCTCCTTTTTTCATGTTTACATTTTGAGAACAGAGCATACCCATCCTGTTTACAATGTATTTCTGTAACATATGATAGTTGAAGCCGAGTTCAAAATACTAAACAAATATGTTGATTTTATAACGCGATGATGCTATCATATAAACACTAAGAGACATATGAAACATCTTTTATTATTAGCGTTGAATAGAAATGGTTTCTTAAATTAACTGGTGCGGGTAACTCTAAATAGATGCCAGTTTTTTATTTTACACATGTGTTCAAAATACTAAACATTAATATATAAAGATATATATATTATACGGGTACCAATCAAATAATAGTTAGGATTATAGTCATGAGAGATTTACAAATGGACACTAATAACGAAAAAGCATTCGAGAATGATGAAAAGATAGAGAAAATAGCCAGAGTTGGAGCTGTGATCAGGGAATTAATAGGAGAAAGATCTATCAGAAAGACAGCAGAGGAATCTGGTGTGGCTGCTTCGTATATAACAGGGATACTAAAGGGGAGATATTTGCCAAGTGCTGAAATACTGAGGAAATTAGCGATGCCAAAGGCAAAACCTCAGAACGGTGTTACATTGGAAGATCTCATGATAGCTGCTGGATATCAGGATGATTATATAGATATAATACCTAGCGGAGAATACGATGAAGATATTTTTATCAGAGAAATCACAGAAAATAAAAATGATCCATTTGCTGCAGAAGAACGACTAAAACAACACCGTGAAGATATGAGAAAATATCGGGAGGAATCCCATAGATTTGAGTTAACAGCTGAAGGTGCGATAGGAAGAAAATTAATTGAGAGGGGAATAGAATATAGCGTTGCACTGAGATATGAAAAACGAATAAAAGGATATAAACCTGATTTCCCGCTTTCAATTAGCAATCATAAGATTGAACAATGGTGGTTTGATTTTAAATATTTTAATGATGACAAGATACCTCCAAATAGTCTTCAAATCAAATTTAGACTTGGAAAGTATATGTTTCTCGAATCAAATGCTAAAAGAAAAATATCTTTAGTCATAAATGATTCAGAGAAATTTGATGAAATTATAATGTATCGTAACCATCTTTCATATAGGGGAGACTTATCTGTTATTTTGCTTGATAAAGATACATATGATGTTGTTTCGGAGGTATATTTGTCGTATTTTGATGAGAATGACCATAGTTCTGAAATTTTATTGATAAATAAAAAAGAGAATATGAAAAATGAAAAGGAGAGCTGAGATGAGTACAAGCGTAATCCAATTATCAGATAATGAAGTAAAGATAATCATGACTTTAAGAAAAATACTTGAAAGAGGAAATGATGTAGAACTAAGAAATAAAAATGATGGAACTTATAAAATATTTGAAGTGGACAGAAAGAAAATTGTCGGATGAATGGGCATTCGATAAGGGCTAATTGGGGCTAAGATGCAGAGTGTATTGCACCTTGGCTCCTTTTAGTTTTAGCAAATCGTTAGATAAAATTGTGAAAAAATAATAGCGCATATTTGCACAAACAGAAGGAATATTGCGTATATTAGTCAACTACTATAAGGGAGGATTATTGGACAGCTTAACTGATAATATGTTTATAACGGAAGATTCTATAAAATTTTAAGATGTCCAATTCTAATGAAGGGAGAGCGGTATGCAGGTTATTACAGATGAAGAAATCCTATATGATTGTTATAAAAAGCTTGCAAAGAACAATGAAGTAAGGAATAGAAAAGTTGATCTTGCAAATGATAAGAACAGTGTTTCCAGAATAGCATCCAGCACTTCCCTCATGATTACAAGGTTAACGGAAACAGATATTGTGATTCCCGCTCAAGAGATTCAAAGATATATTTTAGGTGCAAAAGGGTTGTTCTTGCAGTGTGCTTCGATTAAGCGCAGGCATCCGAATTGTATTGCTGAGTCTTTAGATCGGAGCGTGGATAAAATGATACAGGCTGTATGCAAGCATGAAGCAGATATGATTGAGGGACTTAGGCAGCAGGAAAAAGATGGAGACCGGATAGATATAAAAATGGTATTCGATCAGCCAAGGTATTTAAAGCAGCTTGGGAATATGTCTGCAAGAAATATTATTGCAGAAGCTATAGATAATGAGAATAGATACTTAAGTGATTCTCCGCCGGTATACATTACAAGGACTGGCAAAAAGTATCATGTTGCGAACTGTCCCTACTGCAGGGGTAAAGATCTCAATCAGGCAACTGCCAGGATAATTAGAGATAATAGGTTACTTCCATGCAAATGTGTGGATTCAACACATTTACAAGGAGAGCTGGAACATACATTCGTGACTGCGTTTATAGATGAAACTATTCATCCGGTTAATTGGGATGAGAAGGGGAATAAAGGAAAGGCAGGCAGTTTTAGTTATATCCTTTGCTGGGGAAAGGTGACATATGAATCACAGATAACTGACCAGCGATTGATCACACAAAGCGTAGACTATACAGGAGAACATGAGCATATTGAGAGGATAACTGAGACTGCAATAGGAAAGGTAATGCTGTCACTTATATATGACTATAATTTTAGTGGAAAAGTTCGCATATTTTCAGATAATCAGTCTGCAGTGAATCATTGGTCTGAGGTTGCATTAAATTCGAAACTGGCTAAAAGTTTTGAAAAGGTCGAAGTGATTTTCATTCCAAGAGAAAAAAATAAAAGGGCAGATCAGCTTGGCCGTACAAGGATGCTTCTTGATATGCCAATAAATGCATATAACGAGATGGTTAAAAAATGTGCTCGTCTAAACGAACTTGAGAATAGAATTAGGAAATTAGCGGAAGAATGTAAATGTGATGTAGTTGCATGAGGTAAGTGTTGATCGCAGATATAGACAGAGTTATGGAGCGATTCTGTGTTACAAGATAAAAAAGGGGATGAGAGGAGTTCAGGATGGGATACGTTGATTATGCATTAAGGAGTTTTATGGGAAATCATTTAGGTACTATTATGTTTTGGCTGGGATATATTGAAGTGATGGCGTTTTCATCTGTGCTTTTGCATATAGTGCTTTTCAAAGACGAGCTAGAAAAGGATTATCCAAATATTCCTTATGATCAGAATGAACAATGGTTTTGAAGTGAATAGGGATCTTTAGTTAGAGATAGTAAATAAGAGGAATAACTATGATTGGAACAAACGCATATAAGATTTTTTCATATTCTGTAGAAAGAGTGTGCACACTACGGAGCATCTACTATATTGATGCGTCCTAGAAAGGATGAGTGTGCACATGAAAAATGATTTTTCAAACATCGAAGATGTCATGGCAGCTGATATGTCAGCTACTACAAAAAGAGTCAGTAATCTTATCTCTGAAAGCGGAATGTCTGATAAGGAGCTTGGAGAGTTGATGGGACTTACTACTCAGACAATTAACAAGTGGCGCCATGGAAATGGACTTCCAGATACGGAAAATCTATTTATGCTGAGTAGGATTCTCGGCATTCAGATGGATGACTTTTTTGTCATTCAAACAAGAAATATTAAGTAAAGCATGTTAGATAAGACCAGAGTGGATGGATATTCCCTCTGGTCTTATTTGTAGGATAGATTTGCAACGGAGCGTTGAATGCAGTCTGAGCTTGACTGATTTATTATTTATATAAGTGTATGGAGGATTAAGGAGTAACTTATGCCGACAAATTGTGGCGCTATAGCACCGGCTTTCATTGGCCGTAACTATATGAAGGGACAACCAAATAAAGATAATACTATAGCATTCTGCCACAACATTATTCACAATGGTGCATGGATTTACTTAACCACAGGGTTAGCGACAATGGCTTCTGGACAGATTAGAATTATGAGTATGTTAACGAGATTTGATCAAGGAGGGAATTAGTAATGGCAAAGATGACATCTGCGTATGCAAATAAGGTTTTGAAAAAGCTTAATGATGATAAGAATTTTTACCTTAACAAGGAAGAGGAAGGGCAGGTATATGTAGCTGCAATTGACGAGGAGCCTGTCATTCCGGATTATGACTATGTTGAAGTTTCCGCTAAGATAGCAGAAATTGATGAGAAAATTGTTAAAATTAAGCATGCCATTAATGTGGTAAACGCGACAAATAAGATAGCTGTTGGAGATTCAGAGATGACAGTTGACACTATTCTGGTCAGAATGGCTCAGCTGAACAAGAGAAAAATGGTTCTGGATAAAATGCGTAAGCGTCAGGAAAAGACAAGAGAGAACTATGGATATCTCAACGCTAGAAAAGCCGCTCCTGAGTATCAGTATATAAATTATGATCTTAAGCTTGTCAGCAGCGAGTATGAACGCATAGATTCTGAAATTGCTGCTATGCAGATTGCTCTTGATAAGTTCAATCAGACTTTTGAGTTTGATGTAGAGTATTGAGGTTTTTCCGTGTAGCAAGTTCTAATATGCTTACTCCAGCCGTTAAGCAAAATAGCGTGTTCATGGTTGCGGTTCTTGGTTATCGGTTATTTTTTATTGAGGAAGTGTTCATTGTTTCGTTACAGAGACGATTAGGAAATCGAATTCAAAAATAGGCTTGCTACAGAAAACTTGTGCCAATGGTACACGGGGCATGGAAGTACGGTTTTACATGCCTCTTTTGAATATGCTATAGAGGAATTGGATGTGAGAGATAAGACTAAGAAGATTGGATATCCATGCTATGACAAAAAGACGCATGGATTTGAGAATCCTAAAGAAAAATTCAAAAGATGGAGACGGAATATAAGGTTTGCTTACCAGCGCATAAAGTATGGTTATTGTGATTCTGATGTCTGGTCTATAGATTTATGGTTCCTTAATGTAATGCCAGAGATGCTTCAACACTTAAAAGATACTACACATAGTTATCCATGTTTTCAGGGAAGTATTTCTCACGCTTTATGTGAGAATGTAATGTCTGAGGAAACTGACAATGAAGGCGTGAAGCAGTGGGAGGCAACTCTTTCGGAGATGATTTTTCTGCTAAATGAGGCGAATGAGGACACATGCACCAGAGAGAATAAATATCAAGAGGAATATGACAAGGCTCAGGAAGAGTTGATAACAAATATGGTATGTTTGGAGAAAAACTCAGGACTGAGGCAGAAAAAGCTGAGGAAAAGAAAAAAGGAACACATCGCATATATATGCTTGGGGATGTTCCGGAATACAAAGAAATATCAGAATGCTACTTTAATGAATTAAGGGCTCTAAGTGATTATAGAGATGAGTGCAAGAGCAAGGCACTTGAACTGTTTTCAAAGTGGTTTTGGGATTTGTGGGATTAAGGAGGTTTAGCCTAAAACTAAACCACAGGTATATTTTTTCTTGGGAATGTTTATGGTATTATATTGGAACGGGATGGTGTCGTAGATTCTTTTTGATAATAGAGGAGGCAACCATGGACATTTTTGAAGTATTTGTGGATATGCAGGCTACTGGTGATAAGATCAAGCAGCTTCGTAAACAGAACCACTACAAGGTATTTGATTTGGCAAATGCGCTGGGGCTTGAATCAGAGCAGGCAATTTATAAATGGCAGCGCGGACAGTGTTTACCTAATGCAGATAATCTTGTAAGACTTAGTATATTGTTTGGGTGTCACATTGATGACATTCTTGTTCATAACATGACAGCTGGAGAGGACGAAAGTCCTCTTCTTCCTTTATGTGCATGATTTTCATTGCTTCAGTATTCAAGCATATTATTCGAAATATAAATTGTGATCTTGAAATATAAAAATGTTCAGAGGGAATATATGAGAGAATTATTGTTATTTCACCACATGCCTAACCTGTGAGGAGGTTACTTGCCTTTGATACTCCTTGCAGGGGAGGTAAATACTTATCAAAGGTGGTTAAACTAAATATGTCAAGAAGCAGAGCGTACAGAAGAGATATGAGAAACCGGGCTATTACGCGCAAAAAGCGGGTAAGTCATGATGTTTATGGCCTTGATTGGTTTAGAGTTGATGGAGCATATTCCAAGGGACATATAGGCTGTGGATGCAGAATGTGTAAGTTCACAAAATTTTATGGTATTCCTCTTCCGTATGAGGCTAGAGATCGAGAATATGTAAAAAAATATCTCGAGGAAATGAATTTGTAAACCTTGGATCGGGGTCGGCTTTTTTATGTGCCGACCCTATTTTCATATACTCTTTTATTGATTATATGAAATAATAAAAAGTAGTAAACTCTCGTATGTTTTTTAGGATAGGGATAAATGAATAAAAAGATTATTATTATTGGTTCGGCTATAACAAAATATGTGTTATCTACTTTTTGATCCTGATTATTTAAACTCTGTGTTTGGAGGAGTAATAGATATTGATGATTTGGTAGATCAAGTAATTTTGGAATGTATAAAGAAAGCTTTTGATTCTACCGAGGAAAAGTATTCTTTAAGACATTATTTGAAAACTAATGGAGACGAATTTTCAGATGATGTAAGAATGAGATATAGCAGATTGATGGCAATTGTTAACGAATCCAAGAGAAACGAGGTAGAGTTTATCAGATCATTTGGTGTTGATGCCAATGCTAAAGCAGTTCTTAAAAGCATGGATAATATTTCCGACAAAATAGATGGCTATGAGTTGTCAAAAATGAACTTTTTTGAAATCAATAATATAGGCGACGTGGATTTGATAAAAGCAATTATTAATCACCGAATGCCCGATGTCCACAAAATTGATAATACAAGATTTATGGAGATTGCTACCCAATACGATAAAAGAGTTTTGTCTTGGAAAGAACTTGCTCAAAATGATGATAGATCAATGGTCTTTTACTCATTGGCGTATTTTACAATTGAGTGGAAGTACGCATTTAATTTTTTGTTTGAATGTGCCTTGGTTATGGGAAAATATCCGGAACTAGACGAAAATGAGGTGTTATCACAGGTCAACATGCTATTTGGATACAAAGACTTTATGACAGAAATTGGTCATGTTACGACGGACAGCCGAATGGTTGGATACCGTGAAAAACTTATAGGTGATTTTTTCTCTTTTCAAAAATTGCGCTATCAATATTCTGAATTATTAGGTTTAGTTACCTTGCTAAAAGAAAAAATGCTCATAGAAAATGAGCCTGTTGAAAAATGGTTTATAGAGAATACAAATATTAACGACTGGGCATCTTTTTTTAGGGAATATGACGTTTTTAAATATGCTACTTTTGAAAAGAACTGGTCAAATAAGAGAATAAGAGCTATTAGAAAGCTTATGAATTCTGTATTTCCGGAAAATCCTGAAAATCGTTCTTATAAGATTGAAGAAGATTTTGATACTCTGATGATGACAATATTAAAGGAGGAATCAGAGTTGGATAAACTGGAATGTTACATTGAGGAATATTTGAATGAAAACGAGCAGCTGTGTGCAAGGATAAGAGATAAGAAATCGGGGAAAAAAGTGGAATTGATTGGAGATTCTTTTGTAAAAAAACATTTTTTACGCTTTTTGTCTCAAGCAAAGATAAATATCGGTATCATGCCTACGGTTTTTGAGCCAGATGGTGCAGATGTAGTTGCTGTGCGTGGAATAAAAAGAAATGAAGATGATACCTCAATTGTAATAGAATTAACAGGTCAGGGTGCTGGTTACTTATTTGAATAATAGGGAGGTGTTGCATGAGCTTTTGGGCTTTTAATGAAAATGGAGACTATCAAGAGTATGACTGTAGTACAAGTAAGGTTACGTGCAATAATTGTGGAAAAGAATACAGACAGACTGTAGAAGAACAGATTCCTGGTTTTCGGGATAAATCATATGATATTTGTCCATATTGTAAACAAGAAAATGGTAGCAGTATGGAAGTAGATTACTACAATCAAAAGCTTTAGGAGACAAGAAATGAGTTTGAATGATATAAGCAAGTACATAGCATCATCTATCTGAAATAACTAACAAACAACGTAAGCTCTATGAGCTTATGGAAGTATCTGTCCCGACATAATCCTTGGTATAAAATGACGGGACTTCAGGTTATAAAAGGGGATTAACCATAGATGGAATCTAGCGACTCATATAGCGCTAGATTCCTTTTTTCTATATAATTGAAAGAGTGATTATTTGGGAAAAAGAGGCATTTATGGAGACTTCCAGAAAGCTATCGCTTTGGAAGGAAATATGTGAAAATTGAAGAATGATTCGGATATAATGTTAAGTGGGGATTTACAGGAGAATCGTGCTTTATAAATATGATCAATTGTAGACGCTGGAAAAATTCCAGATAATAAACTAGGATTATGAAGATATGCTTTTGTGGCACATGTGATTGTGATGGGTGAGTGTTTATTATAGGTGTATTGGTACTAGAGGAGCTTTCTTATGCAAGACATTAAAAATGATCTTAATTCAAAGTTGTTTTACAAAGTTCAGTTTACTGTTAAACCTGCCGCGGGCTTAGAAAATATGGATATATTGTGGGAGCTAGTGCTGCATATTAAAAGATGGCTTTCCGCAAAAAGGATAAAGGTAAGTGGTGATATAAAGCGCTGGTCAGCCTTTAAAAAAGGAGGAAAGCTCTACGATTATTCGGAGAATGGAGACTTCTTTGCAGAATCCGTGAGAAGAGTTGATCCATGTGATCCGAATAGCATTGCATGGGCTTGCATTATCCGTGAGCGTCAATATCAGCAGGGATATGCGCCGAGATGGTGGTCGACAGAGATAGGGTATCAAAGCAATAACGGTGAGGCCGCTGATTTAACATTTGTTTTGTCATATTCAGATGGTATGGGATACATTGGCGAAACAATGCCAGAACCGGAGATCAGTGTTCCTAGGATTGTCCCCAATATTCAGAATGATGAGAGATTTTTGTGTGAAATCAATGATGATCCATTGTTATTTGATGCGATGGAACTGCGTACAGGAGAGGGGTTTAGCTTTAAACAGTTATTGCTGGATCCTAAAAGGAAGATACCGATAATATTGATTCTTCCTAAAAGGGATTATGTCGATAGAGAGAAAATCAATTTGCCCGTTGATCCTAATGAAATGATTAAAAGCGTGGGAGGGAATGCGCTCGTTTATTATTCAATGGATTTGGGGTTTGCTGAGGAATTAAAATTTCTGTTGGACAGCAACTATAAGTGCACAGCAGGAATGATAAGACTGTATTTGCCACAAATTAATAGAGATAATCCTAATGATTATAGTAGACATAGATTTATTCATTTTGATGAAGCTAGGAAAATGTCTGAGAGTGTAATACTAAAAATCTTTAGAAGAGTTTTAGCACAGGATATAAATGATTATGATGATTTGTTTAGATACAGAACATGCCTTGATTTGATTAGAAAAGACGGACTCCAGGCTAAGCTTGATAAGATTAAACGTGATAAGGAACTTTCTGAAAAGGTTATTTCTGAAGACAATACCGTGCTTGCAGAGAAAAACTATAATCTTGAGGAAGAAAACATCCAGCTTCAGATCGATAATATGGATTTAGAAGAACAGATAAATGAGTTAAAAAAAGATATTCATGGATATAAAACACGGATAGACTTGATGGAATCTTCATATGAATCATTAAGGGTTGCGAAGGAGGCGATGGATGGAATAAGGGATTTGGATGAATATCCCAATACCACCATGCGGGTGCTTAATTATTTCACAACACTATATACAGATAGAATAGACCTGACAGAACAGGGTTGGAAGTCGCTAAATGACTGCAATACTTCTCCTGATATTTTGTGGGAAGTATTGGTTACTATGGTGACGGAACTATATGATTGTATTAATAACTCGGGGTCATTCAATGAAGCATGTATTAAATATAATGAACGAGCAAGTTGTAAGTGCGTTCCGGGAAATAGTTCTACCACAAAAAAAGATAAAAGTATAATCAAACTGTACGAAGATGAGTATATGGGACAAAAAGTAAATATAGAGCCACATATTGCTTCTAATACAGGTAAAGAGTCGGATCCGAGATTTTATAGAATCTATTTTGGCACAGTTTTGGATAAGAAAACACATGCAAAAAAGATTATTATAGGCTCATGTGGAGGACACATGGATACAGCCGGAACAAAGTACCAAAAATAAACAAGAAACAGCAACATTTGTAAAACGGTAAATTCAGAGTGAGCAAATAAATACAATTGTTTTATAGAGAAAGGGGAAAGATATGGTTAAATATGTTGTGCTTTTAGAAACTTTCAAGGATGATGATTTGGATGAAAGCGAAGTTCTGGCTGTATGCGATACTGAAGATGAGGCTAATGAAGTAGCTCAAAACAAGTTTGAAGATTTTGATGATGATTATTTGGAAAATCATGATATAGCAGTTGGTGAAGTTAAGGAAGCAGATTTAGAAGATCCTGATGATTGGGAGTCTTTTAAAGTCGTTGAAGTAACTACTGTTTATGAAAAAGAATAGGAATATATGTAAATATTTCAGAAGTATATGCAGGGCATTGGCTGTTAAGCCATACCCTGCATTTTGCGTTAAGAATGCTTTAATAAGTAATACATTCTGTATTGGGATATTACTTTAGTGTAGCTGTTATTTTTATTGTACAGTTTATTGTGTAGGATATATCTTGGAGATTTGCAATTATGAAGTTACTTATTTGCAAAGTAGAATATGGAAAACGTTAGCTGAGATAATTAGATACAGATTAAAAATGTAAAAGTATTCTGGAGGAGGAGTAAATAGTTGGAAAAAAAACAAATAGGAAAAAACTATAAGTATATTTATAGTGAGTCACTGTCTGATGTTGATATGGTTAACAGCTGGAAGGTGGAAATTAGAAGGGAAACGGATAATAGAGCAGGCTTAAGAACTCCTCAGTATGGAGCATTAGGAGCAATACAGTCTCATTGGTCAGTGTGTTCTGAACCGGCTACTGTTGTAATGCCAACTGGAACGGGCAAAACAGAGACAATGATTATGACAATTTTAAATGAACGAATAAGTAGAACAGTCATCCTGGTTCCTTCAAAGTTATTAAGAGAGCAGACGGTCATTAAACTGAGTACATTTGGTGTTTTGAAAAAGATAGGAGTTGTGGATGAAGAGAGCGTTAGTCCAACAGTAGTATTATTGCAGTCAGTTCCAAAAACAGAGGAGGAATGGAATCTTCTTTTAGCTGATAGCAATGTTGTTGTTACTACAATGCCACTCGCAAATATGCTAAATGATGAGGAATGTAGGAAACTTGTGGATTTTTCAGAGTTACTGATTGTTGATGAAGCGCATCATATAGCGGCAAAAAAGTGGCTTAAGTTTAGGGAAAGGTTTCTAGACAGGAAAATTCTACAGTTTACGGCAACACCTTTTAGGAATGATGGTAAAAAAATAGATGGAAAAATAATATATAATTATCCGTTGAAAAAGGCACAGAAAGATGGTTATTTTCAAAAAATAAACTTTTATCCAATACATGAATTTAATGAAAAGAAGGGGGATTTGGCTATTGCAAGAAAGGCAATAGAATGTTTAGAGAGAGATATTGCTGAGCAAAAAAAACATATTCTGCTTGTCCGAACTACAAAAATTGAGAGGGCGGAATATTTGTATGAGAACATTTATAAGAAATATTATTCAAAGTTTAATCCTGTAATTATTACGAGTAAAAATACAACGCGCGAAAAAAGAGACAGATTAAAAGCTGTAAAATCTTTAGATTCAAGAATAGTTGTTTGTGTTGATATGTTTGGTGAGGGGATAGATGTTCCAAATTTGAAACTGGCAGCTATACATGACAAGTACCAGTCGCTTCCAATTACTGTACAATTTGTAGGAAGATTTGCAAGAACAATGAGTGGATTGGGAGATGCGTCGATAATAACAAATATTGCTAATGAAACATTGAAGGAATCGATTAGTAATTTATATTCACAAGATTCAGACTGGAACAGCTTGTTGGCAGATATGTCTGAAAAAGCTATTGGTAGAGAAGTAAGTTTACAGGAGCTGGAGAAGGGATTTCTTGTTAATGGAATTGAAGGGATAACTATTAGTATTCGACAACTTATGCCCAAAGTGAGTATGCAATCATTTAAGACCGATAAGAATAAACCTCAGTGGGATAATTGGAAGAAAGTCTTTAGAGAGGAAAGATGCAAAAGTTATTTTAATGATGAAAAGAGTATTTTGATAATTATTGAGGCTGCTCAGACAAAATTAGATTGGTCAGATTGTAGAGAGATTAACAACCTAAATTGGGAGTTGCACTTGATTTATTATAGTAAAGATAAAAAAGTTGTTTTTGTTAATTCAACTGTAAAGGGCAATGCGGCTAAAATAGCAAAGGCAATCTTTCCTGAAGCAGAGCGGATTAGAGGGGAATGCGTCTTTAGATGTCTGGATGGAATAAACAGATTAATGCTTGGAACAGTTGGACTTAATTCGGCTATAAATGGACCAATTAGGTATAAAATGTTTGCAGGTGTTGATATTGCAGAAGGAATTACTGAGGCACAAAAATCTACAAGTACGAAATCAAATATGTTTGGTATTGGATACAATGGTAATGGAAAAGTTAGCATAGGGTGCTCATATAAGGGGACCATATGGTCTAGATGGGTCGAGAGTGTAGCCTTTTGGGCTGATTGGTGCGACCGAATTATTGATAAGATATTAGATACATCTATCGATGTTACAAAACTATTACAGGGCGTTCTGATTCCAAAGGAAATAACAGAAATACCGAGTATTAAGCCATATAGGATAGATTGGCCAGTTGAACTTGATTTGTGTAATGATTTATACGTGTATTTGTCAAATCAGTATCACCAAGAATCTCTATTTGTATCAGAGATAAAACTAGTAGAAAAAGATGTTGACAATAAAATACGGTTCGAGGTTAAAACCGACGACTTTTATGAAGAAATGGAGATGATTGTTGATGATGAGGGAGCGGCTTTTACGCACATATCTGGAGATCACGTTACGTTACATTATAAAAATAAAGATGTTACGTTGTTGGATTTTTTTGATGAGAATCCTCCGAGAATTAAGTTTGTGGATCAGTCTACCTTGGAAGGAAATTATTATGTGACATTACATACAAAGGAACCTTTAGAATTTCCGAAAACAAATATTTCGAGGTGGAACTGGAAGGAAAATGGAGTAGATATTACAGTAGAATCTCAGGGCCTAACAAAGAAAAAGGATAGTATTCAGTATTGCTTAATAAAACATCTTAAGGATACTCAAAAGTATGATGTAATATTTGATGATGATAATTCTGGTGAAATTGCCGATGTGATTACTATAAGCATTAAAGAAGAAATAATTGCATTTGAATTTTATCATTGTAAGTATTCACACGAAAAGCTGCCTGGATCCCGCGTTTCTGACTTATATGAAGTTTGTGGTCAGGCAGAAAAGTCGGTTGAATGGAAACAAGATATGGAAAAAGTAATTGAAAGGATGATAAAAAGAGAAAAAAAGAGGATTAATGACGAAAAGGCATCAAGATTTGAATGTGGGAACTGTGAGAAACTAGTGTCGTGGCAAGTTCACAATTAATTTAATCTCCAAGCCTGAGATTTACTCAAGCTTAGGGTATAAGGAAATCAGTTTTATCCTTGCTTTATCATTAGTGAACTGCCAATTAACCTTTGCCTGCTTGGCATTACGTTCTGACTCCCATGCTGAGAGTTCAGACTTAAGCTTGTCAATGCTTTCAATTCTTCTTGATAGGCATTGTTTTGTCATTACATTTAATTCAATCTCAGCAATGTCCAGCCAGCTTCCGTGCTTTG
>NZ_JNKH01000047.1:0-25492 GCF_000701985.1 Butyrivibrio sp. WCE2006
ACCACAGGTTTAGTTTTTTTACATAGCAGATGTGATATACTACTCTTTACAAGCGGCTGTTGTTAATCCTTAAAAGAAATGTGGTTAAAAACGATAAATATAGCAAAAGCGTTAATAAGGAGGCGGCTATGGATATCTTTGATGTTTTTGTGGACATGCAGGCTACTGGAACAAGAATTAAGGAGCTTAGAAAGCAGAGTAATATGCGTGTTTGCGAACTGGCTGAAGCACTTGGACTTGAGTCGGAACAGGCTATTTACAAATGGCAGCGCGGACAGTGCTTACCAAATGTTGATAATCTTGTAAGACTTAGTATTATATTCGGATGTCATATTGAAGACATTCTTATGAATAACATGGAGATGGAAGAGGACGCGAGTCCTCTTCTTCCTTTTTTAGGGTTCGGAGTTTTGTCCGAGCCTTTTTTCAACTACGTGTTTAATGCTATTTAAAATTTATAAACATACAATTATTGATATAGATATTTGGGATGGAAGCAACAGTATTAAAGGACAGCTTCAAGTTTGATTACAATGCAGCAGCAAATTATTGGCTGAATAAGGATGCGCATTCAAAGAAAATGCCAAGGGAGCAGGTTCTGGAGAAAATCACAGCTTTTATCGAGGCTCACAACACATGCACTTTGACAACAGCTTCAGAAGGACATGTGAGGTGCACACCGATAGAGTATAACTTTGTGGATAACCACTTCTATTTTTTCTCTGAAGGTGGATTAAAGTTCCGTGGACTTAAGAAGAATAAACATGTAGGTATGGCAATCTATGAGCCATACAACGGCTTCGGGAATCTTAAGAGCTTGCAGATTGAAGGCATGGCGAGTCTTGTGGAGCCTTTTAGTGAAGAGTACCTGAAGGTTATGGAATACAAGAAAATACCGAAACTGCTATGAGAAATCTTCCTCAGCCTATGGCTCTGATCAAGGTTGTGCCGGAGGTTTTTGATTACCTGGATTCTGATCTGAAGAAGGAAGAATTTGGCAGCAGGCAGCATTATGAGGTGTGATTTTGGAATTTGCTAAGAAGAAATATGAGGTGGCTGTAGTTTAGCTTAGTGAGCTTGTGCTCACGGTATGATGTATAATTGTAGTGCAGATATAGAGCAGATGAGGAGATAAGATAATCATGCTAAAAATCTGTTACGGAGATTTGGAATCGGATAATTATATTTTTAATCCGGATGTGTTTTTTAACAACAGTTATGAGGATGAATGGATAACTGACCCACTTTCGGTTCAGATGATAAAGGATGTAGATAAATCTGATGTCATCGGGCCTAAGGTTATAGACAGCCCATGGATATTACGGAGTTGGAGAAAAGGTGGGCAATGCTTTTAAGGATGGCGCAAAGCTGAAGTGATAAAGAGATTTAAAGAGGGGCAAAAAGTTATTGACAGCTAACAGGGCTATGTCTATACTTACAACTAATAATCTTGGAGGAATGCCAGTTATATGACAAATACACGTCTCGTCAATAGAATGGTGGTCAATTATATGTCCGTGGAAAATATTCAGGGGCTTAGATTACCATGCGAGATGAGGCCGTGCTATATGATGAATCTGTAAACTTTTTGATTCATTAAACAAGTGTATTAAGACCTTATCAAGCTAAAATAGTTTTGATAAGGTCTATTTTTTTACATTCAGGAGGAGAACACTATGAAAATTGCAGAAGAAATGTTAACGCTTAATGATGGAAGAACACTTGTCCTAAGATCTGCAGAGGAAAAAGATGCTGTTACCATGCTGGACTACATAAAGCAGACAGCAGAAGAAACGCATTATCTTGTAAGATATCCTGAAGAAATAAATATTGAACTCGAAAGAGAAAAAGAGATAATCAGGAATAATCTGGAGGCTGAGGATTCTGCCTGGTTTACCGTATTTGATGGGGAAAGAGCTGTAGGTAACTGTTCTATAAGCCGTCACAGAAATCATCTCAAGCTCAGGCACAGGTGTGATTTTGCAATTGCCCTTGAACAGGCATATTGTAACGGTGGGCTTGGAACAATACTCATGCAGAAGGCTATAGACAAAGCTAGGGAAATTGGGTTTGAACAGATGGAACTTGGAGCCTATGCGGACAATGATAGAGCGATTGCTTTATATAAAAAGATGGGATTTCAAGAATGCGGAAGAACTCCAAAGGCATTCAAACTGAAGGACGGAACATACATTGATGAAGTTAATATGATTTTGTTTCTGTGATTTAAACACGAAGATCGGAGGTTTCTATGATAATACAAAATGAAATACCATTATTGGAATATGATGACAGTTCATCGGAAGTTATAGCTCCTGATCATGACTGGACAGCTGAGAGATTGCCGGAGAAGTGTTTATTTGCATTCCTTGGAGATGTAGTCCATAAATACGCCAAAGAGAATAATGCAGCTATGGTAGAAGAGCTTATTACAGTCTCTCACAATATAAAGATATATGTGCTACATGAGGAAAAAGAAGATATATGTCTGGTGCAGTCACCTATAGGCTCGGCATCAGCAACGCAGGTTCTTGATACACTTGTTAACTGTGGATGTACGAAGATAATTGCAGTTGGTTCTTGCGGAGTTCTTGCGGATCTTCCGGAGGATGCTTTTATTGTTCCGGTAAAGGCGTTGAGAGCTGAAGGTACTTCATATCACTATCTTCCAGCATCCAGATATATTGAACTTGATAAGGAACCGATAGCAGCTATCGAAAGCTCATTTAATAAACATGATCTTCCGTTTGTAACCTGTACAACCTGGACAACAGATGGCTTTTTCAGAGAGACCAAGGATATGGTGAGATACCGCCTTGAGGAAGGCTGTTCTGTGGTGGAAATGGAATGTGCAGCCCTTGCAGCATGCTGCAGGAAACGTGGAGCGAAGTTTGGACAGTTCCTGTTCACTGCTGATTCATTGGCTAATGTGCATGAGTATGATGCCAGGTCATTTGGTACAGGGTCCCATGAGAAAGCATTGTTGCTTGGACTTGATGTTTTGAGAGATTATAACTAAGGGTGGTGGTAAGAATGGCAAATCTTATAGTAGTGTGCGGCCCTCAGGCTGTTGGCAAGATGGTGGTGGTAGAGAGCCTTAGGGATAAATTGAAATACAATCTGATGATCAATCATGACAGTATCGAGATTTCTGACAAGATATTCGGGTTTGCGACGCCTGCGCAGAAGGAATTCAACGCTTTCTTTCGTGAAAAGGTATTCGAATTGGCTGTAAAGTATGATGTTGACCTTATCTTTACATACGTTACAGCATTCGAATTGCAGGAGGAAAGAGATTATCTTACAAGTCTTCATGACTTATTTACAAAGAGCGGTGGGGACTTTTACTTTGCTGAGCTCAGTGCGGATCTTGAGACCAGGCTTGCTCGCAACGAGACTCCATATAGAATGGAGAAAAAAGCTTCGAAGAAGAATGTGGAATGGAGCAGAACTAATCTTTTAGATGACAATAAGAATCACAGGCTAAATTCGTATGAGGGTGAGGTGTGGTTTACAAACCATCTTAAGGTTGACAATACAAATCTTTCACCTGAGCAGGTTGCTGATAAGATAATAGAGGCTTTTGGACTAAATCCAAATGAGAAGGAAGAAAAGGAATATCGCTTTGGGGGCTGATTATTTTATACTACAAATATAATGACAACTAAAGTTGCCGGTGTTACTATACGATATAGAAAGTGATAAGCGGAGCAGATAAGAGCTCCCGGAAAGGAAAAGAAAGAGACATGACAACAATGAATCGCAATTATTGCCTCTATAGCGAAAGTTATGAATCATCACTCCAGAGCAAATCAGAGTGGATGTTTAATTTCATGCGCTCATTTAAGGATAGGCAAATGCGAGAAAATGTTGTTTTGGCAAAGAACCGGATAGTATAGAGACCGGATCAGAAGCTTATAGATAAACATGTTTGAGTACCGCTTACCTTAGATGAAAAAGGCAAGCGGTTTTTCTTTTGCCTAAAAATATGCAGAGTTGGCGTGGTTGGTACAGCAAGGGAGCGACGCGAAGCTAGTCCCCGAAGGGGAAAAACCGCCATCCTGAAAGGGTATCTGGGTTCGATCTACGTTCCACTTCGGTCGGTGCTAAGCGCACATCCCCTGGATGTGCAGCACCCCACCTCGTGTACTTGGCTTAAACAGGAATGTTACAGCAAAGATGGCTGTTGAGAGGGTGATGATCCGAGAGGCAATTGAGCGGTGTGATACGGATGGCGGGATCCTCAAGGACACTGATAATCCTGAAAAACATAAAAGGGATATATGGACGATAGCCATGATGCGCAGGGAATACGAAGTGTTTGATTCATTTCTGAATGTTCCTGGGAATCATAATGGCTATTATACATAGCTGCTTTAAGTGCGTATCCTGGCAGAAGGCAGTTTTTGTAACGGTTATTTATCTTCTCATCATGGGAATTATAATAGTATCCAACCTTGAATCCATAGGAATTGAGAGCTCCGGTTATAGAAACATACTGGCCAGCATAATAGTTTCATTCATGTATGCTGCATCTTTAGGATTTACACTTTTAGTAATCCTCAGTGCAATATGGGGACAATATATAAAGCTCCGTTTCTCAGGAGATTTCTATGCTTCTTATGATAAGGTTGGAATGGTAGTAGTAATAGCAGTAATGACCGTAACAGCCATAGGATGCTTTGTAATAGACAGACTGGAATTGGTCTAAAATATATATGAATTTGAGAACCATCTGGCGGATAAAATACCGTCAGGTGGCTTTTTTTCTTTTATAAAAACAGATATAGTAGAAGATAAGTATTTTGAAAAAAGAGCCGATTTTGGACTAGAGTCAGACAATATGAGTCTTGGAGCTAACAGATGAAAATAATGGTCAGTGCCTGCTTGTTGGGGCAGAATTGCAAATATAATGGTGGCAACAATTACAGTGAAAAAGTTGCGGAAGTAATAGCTGAGACACTTGGATGTAAGACCAAGAGTGTTTCTGTTGCAATTAAAGATATTCCGGAGGAAAACTGGAAAGAACAAGTATGGGATAAGAGCATTGTTCCGGATGATCAGTATTTATATAAAAGACCAGAATATACTTGTGACTAATAGGAGTATCAAAAGATGTTGCGTATATAATTAGAAAACATGTATCTGCAGTCTGTGAGGAGACATAAATGTTGATAAAAAGAATATATGAAAATGTTGATAGAGCAGATCAGTTTATAAATGAAGCATTCACAGACTTTGCTAAAAAGAGTAATGTGGATTTGAATTTTGAAGAATACTGCTTTGCGGCAGAGAACGATGAGGGCGAGATTATTGGAGTAATAACAGGTAGAGCCTATTATAACGAAGTCCATATCGGGGATTTGATAATCGATGAGAAATATCGAAGACATAGGCTCGGATCAGAGCTTGTTAAGAAAGTTGAGGAGGAGTATTCAGGAAAGGGATATGAGAAAATCACCCTAACGACCTTTGGATTCCAGGCACCTGAGTTTTATAAGAAGCTCGGATACTCGTTGGAATTTGTCAGAGAAGACAAGGAGCCTAAACTGAGCAAGTATTTCTATTCAAAGGCAATCTGAGTAATGGAGCATTATGAAACGGTTATTTGAAATTGATGGGCGAATACATCATCTATTATCGCGGCAAGATTGTTGGCGGAATCTATGATGACCGTTTTCTTGTAAAGAACATTAAGGCAGCTGTAGATAAGATGCCAGATGCGGATCTAGAGCTTCCTTACGAAGGGGCAAAAAAGATGCTGCTTGTTGATGATGTTGATAATAAGGAGTTTCTTAGAGATCTTTTGGAAGCAATGTATGATGAGCTTCCTGAGCCCAAGAAAAAGAAATGAGGCAGAAATTCATGTGGAAGATAAAGCAATTTTTTGATGGGGGCTTTGGCTGCGAGGAGTTCGCGCCAGGAGAAAAGCCAAAGGTCTCAGTAACACTTGAAAACGAAGAGGGCCAGACAAAGTCTGTATCTGTAGAGGATGCATGGCTTATAGATAGAGGGCTTAATATAGGCGATGTTTGGCCTGCGGAGTGAAAGAAGGAATAGTTACGATGAAAATCTTTGCATTTGGGCTGTGACTTTGGGATAGTGGGAGTGATTCATATCTAACTGGATGGTTTTCATGATGGAGCAATTATCGTTTTTTGAGGAAAAACACAATGATCCACGGCCTCCGCTGGCACTTAACTGGAATCTGTGGCATGGATGCACCAGAGCAAGTACAGGGTGCCTACATTGTTATGTTTACCGGAGAGATGAGTCCATAGGAAAGGACCCTACAGTCCTTCATAAGACAGATAACTTTAATCTCCCAATACGAAAACTAAGGTCAGGACAGTATAAGGGCATGTATAAGGTTCCATGCGGGTCACACATTTATACATGTTTTTCTTCAGATTTCTTTCATCCCGATGCAGATGGATGGAGAAAAGATGCCTGGGAAATGATGAATGAGCGTTCAGATTGTACATTCTTTATGATTACTAAAAGACCTGAGCGTATTGCAGATCATCTCCCTGCAGGATGGGGGAGCGGATGGGAGCATGTTACGATAGCCGTTACCTGTGAGAATCAGGATATGCTGGATAAGAGACTTCCGGTTTATCTGGATCTTCCATTGTTCCATCATGCCGTGATGATAGAACCTATGCTGACTGAGGTGGATTTGAGTCCATATATCGAAAAATACAGGACTTCCGATGGACGACCGCTCATCGAGGAGGTTTCCGTAGGTGGAGAGTCAGGAGCAAATGCAAGGGTCTGCGATTATAAATGGGTAGAGAAGGTATGGTTACAGTGTAAAGAGAACGGAATCTCATTTTATTATCACCAGACAGGAGCAAAACTGATTAAGGATGGGAAGCTTTATAACATCCCAAGAAAGCTACAGCATATCCAGGCGCATAAAGCTGGATTGGATTTATAACTTTCTAAATATCGTGCTAAGGCGCAAATCGAAGTTTAGGAGAAAGAGTAAATGGATCTGAACAAAACAATAGCAAAATTGGGCTCGTGGATAGTGACGGTGACAGTTTTTCTGTTTGCACTGTTTTTGATAATCAACTATCCTATGGGATACTACTTTGTGTGCCTTATCCTGCCGCTTGGGTTCATTATGATGACGGCAGGTCTTCACAATGAATGTGAAAACGACCGCAAAGTCGCTGCAAATACTGGTTTAATTCTTGCGGCGATATACGGCACTTTTATTATGCTTGTTTGCTTCTTTTGGAAAAAGCATATGGAAAGGTCATTGAGGTAAAACCGGATGAGCCAGTGTTTGATATGGCTTGCACATTAAACGAGATGGAACTGGCATACTTCGATGAAGACCATTATTTCTTAACGCTTACAGATGTGTGGGAGATCTATACAAAAGAGATTGCTGGTGAGGAATTTAATAAGTACAGAGCAAGAGCTGCCTGGGTATGGATGTGCCTTAGATGGGCGGAAACCATGTACGCATACACACCGGTAGATGTTTTTCTGAAAGTAGTTAACAAGAAAAAAGGAATGCATATGGATGCAGAGGAACTTGATGTGATATATAAGCGTATCCCAGATGATCTGCTTAAGTCAGTCAAGATAGAAAATGTGCTTATTGAGAGGCTCTTTATCGGTCATATGGATTCTTTGGACAGGTTACGTAGAGCACAGGCGGATAAAGATTATTATTTTCCTACTCCTGCAGAAGTTGAGGAGTTGTTCTTTACGGGAGCTCTTTTATCTCACAAGGTGTATAAGGATATGCTGGCATTTCTTGTGAAAGATATGAAGATGGAGCGAGATGATGCGATTGATCTTTTGTATGAGCTTTGGGACAGGATCTCATGGCAGGATGATAATCCACACGATACCATGCAATGGTTCTGGGATCAGTTCGAATTTGCAAATGATCAGCAGGTGAATAAGATTGTTAGTCTGTATATGCCGCTGACAAATGGAACCAATATGCTCATTAACAGGGGATATGCACCAAGTGATATGCCAAGGCCGGTTCTTAAGCCGGGACAGATGCCAACCATAATTCCAGGAAGCAGTCATGCAGCTAAGATGCTTGCTGAGGCAGCTCCGCATATCAGGGAGATGGGATTTGGTGTTGACGTTGATGGAGAGTCAGTTGAAATGCCGGTTATGAACATGCCTATGGGTATGAATGGCCCTGTTGAGAAGACGACCAAGAAGGTATATCCCAATGATCCATGTCCTTGCGGTTCCGGTAAAAAGTTTAAGAAATGCTGCGGAAGAAACTGAAGCAGGCGATAAGCATGTGTGTTTGTATTTTTGACAAGGTAGGAGAAAGAGATGGGCAAAGAATTATTCATAAAGCAATTACGGCCTTATCTTTATCTTATGGATGAGGCACATGAAGCAACTGGTTATATAGTTGTAGGGAATGAAAAAGTATGCGTCATCGATACCATGAACGGCTACAATGATCTCCATAAAGTCGTGCGTGATATAACAGATAATAAGCAGCATCCGTTTAAGCTGGAAGAAGGTAAAACATATCAACAGCTGGAGAGCGTTATCTGTTATAGATGAAATCGGGTATGCAAAACACTATGTAAGATAAGGAGCAGAGTTTAATGGCCCAGAGGACGGAGGCTATATATAACGGAAAATCTATAGGAATTGAGTCCATATATACTGTCATTGGTGATAAGCAGATCAATATTCCGGAGAAACTAAATTGGCTTCGTGAGAAGAGCAAAAAAGGAGAACTGTTCTGTCCTTGCGGTTGTGGTGCCAATCTTATACTTGTAGCCGGGGATAGAAATCTTAGGGAACAGCATTTTAGGATAAAGGATTCTGATACAGAGCTTGAGTGTACGGCAGTAACTGAAGGCAAGACTTCGATAGAGTCAAAGATAGTATTGAAATGCTGGCTCGATGATAAACTTAAAACCGGGGACATAGACACCAGAGTGCCTATAAATGCAGTTGATGACAGCACTGACAGGAAGTATGAGTTTTCTTTTGTATCAAAGCTCCATAAGCTTGCAATCAGCTACTTCCATGACAGGGCAAACATCACAGATGAAAAGCTTGATATTCTTGATATGAATACACAGGATATCAAGATTTATTATATTGCTGATATCATGAATTGTGGCTCCGGAGGTCAGTTTCCGGAATGGATGATGAAAATTGAAAGCAGACAGGGTTATTGTTTGTTTTTGTCGATAGATGGTATTGATTATAAAGATGCTCGCCTGGAAGCAGCCTTTTACGATCAGGATATAGAGGGGCTGTGGTGTGAAACAATTGTTACAGAAGGAAGGCTCAGTGACTATTCTTTTGATGAGAATAATAACCTATTGTTTCACAGAGATAGTTTAGATACTTTATATGATAAAGCATATTATGAATTCAGAAATAAGCAGGATCGTGAACACGACAGACGTATCATGGAGCAGGAAAAGCGCGAGGCTGAACGCCAAAAACGCTTGGAAGAAGAAAAGAAACTCCAAGAGGAATACGAGCGAAAGATAAGAGAACGTGAGGTGCAGTTGCTTCGAGAGAAGGAGGCTGCTGAGTCAGAAAAGCACAGAGCCCGGGAAGAATTTGCCCGCAACATGGCTGCTGGTTTTGAGCAACAGGAAAAGCCTATTAAAGATCCCGATGGGAACAGATGGGTTAAGTGTGAGTTCTGCGGAAAGATAGCGATGGATAGGGATTTTTCTTCATATGGTGGGAAGAATCATGTGAATCTGGGAACATGTATCGAATGCTCCAGGAACAATCCTAAGGCAGCAGTACAAATTAGTATTCCACATAGGGAAAGTAATGCTAATAGATACGATCCGACCGTGTGTCCCGAATGCGGTAGCAGGCTTGTTGAAAGAAATGGTAGGAATGGCAGATTTGTTGGATGTAGTAGTTATCCTAGATGTAAATATACTCGGTCAATTCGATGAAATGAAGGAGAAGTTGTAAAAGGGATGAAATGCGAATAAAAAGAACTCTTGGAGTAATTGCAGCAGCTACCCTGATTATTGTTACTGGCTGCGGGAATGCAGTTGACGAGAATGTTGAAAAAGAAAATACTCCGGCACAGGAAAGCTCTGTACCAGTTGAACCGACGGAGTCTGCTTCCAATGAGCAGATAGAGGAACCAGCCGCAGAGGCAGATTCAGATTGAGATCCTGCCAAGTCATCTGACACAGGTAAGCGGCGGAAGAGGATTCACGACCGGTTATAAGAGATGCAGACAGTGTGGATACGAGACAACAGAGGGCTTTGATTTTTGTCCTAAGTGCGGAACGAGGTTTTGAGGAGCTGGGATTATGCTGAGGCTTAGACCATATAAGAGCTGTGATGCTGAAAAGATAAGTGAATGGATAAAAGACGAGGATGTATTTGTTAAGTGGGGCGGAGATCATTTTGGAGAGTTCCCGATTACCGCAGGCATTATTGATGACAAGTACAGACAGAGTAATGGCGACTGCAAAGAGCCTGACAACTTTTATCCCTGGATCGCAATAGATGATGAGAACAGAGTAGTAGGGCATTTCATTATCCGCTACATCCATGGCAATAACAGGATCCTTAGATTCGGCTGGGTAATTGTAGATAATACCATCAGAGGAAAGGGCTACGGGGCAGAAATGCTTCGCCTGGGCCTTAAGTACGCTTTTGAACTTATGGATGCTAAGGTTGTTACCATAGGTGTGTTTGAGAACAATGACATTGCTCATGAATGCTACAAGAAGATTGGATTCAAGGATAAAGAGATAACGGAAAAAGAGCCTTTTAATATTATTGAGATGGAACTGAAGAGGGAAGATTATATCGCGTGAGGTTTTTATTATTGAATAAGCAGGATATTATCAGCAGATTAAAAGATTTTCCATATAGTTGTGAAGAATACTGGGTAATAACCGGAAGTGCGATGGCTCTATATGGGATACGAGAGCAGACCCACGATATTGATATGGGCTGCACTTCTGCTATGGCAGATAAGCTTGTGTCAGATGGGTATTCATACCAGCTTACAGAAAGCGGAAATCGCAAGTTTAACTATGGAGATGACATAGAGATCTTTGAAAACTGGAAATGTGGCTCTATAGAGTACATTGAAGGGATCCCGGTGCTTTCGCTTGATGGACTGATTGAAATGAAACAGGACCTTGGCCGGGAGAAAGACTTTAGAGATATTGCTTTAATCAAGGAATTTTGCAGAGGTAGAGAATTAGACATAGAGTAATCGCTAACCTTGAGATATATTAGCCCTCTGGCATCAGATATAATGATTTCATCATAAATATTGCTGGAGGGTTTATAATGACTGCAAAGATTTTATTAATTCTTGTTTTGCTTGCTACGATAATACCGGTATGTTTACTGTTCGGTATTCCTGCATCAAAATATAACAAGAAGGTTCAGAAGGAAGAAACGGAGGAATCAAAATGAGTAAGTATGTTTCACTGGACAAACGAAGTAAGAAAGCACAAAAAGAGTACCATTCCACACAGAGACGCACCTGGGGAGAGATAAATCCTGTAACAAGAAGCGTTCCAAGTGGAAAGGCCTACAACCGTAAGAAGGAAAAAGAGAGGATCAGCAAAGAATTCAGAGATGGATTTGGAGCTGATTCTTTTTTATTGGTATAAACAATTAAAGATAATAGCCGATATAAGAGATAGCAAGAGGAATGCGTGTCTTTTCAATGGATTGATTCTATGAAAGGGCACGTTTTTTATTACCATTCAGGAGGCATTATGGGTATAGCAGCATTGGCACTTGATCGTTATGCGGACAATACATATTCTGTAGCGGGAAAAGAGAATTATACAGACGTAGATGAGACTTCTAAAAGTTTTGGTTCTCATCTCAGTCAGGCTAGTGAGATGAAATGTCCTTATAACTTCCTGGCTAAGGATGGCATCATCAATTACAAAGGTGTAATTTTAGAATGCGATTATCAGTAGAACGCCATAACTCTGGGAAATATGTATGAGAAGGAAAAGGTGCTTAAAATCTATCTTCCAAGTGGAGGGGCTCTGCATGTGAATGTAGATAACCTCGATCAGCTGGCTAAGGCTGCCAGTATGTTCACACCGGAGGACCTCAATGCAATCATGAGGGCTATTCATGAGTATGATCACTGCACAAGGAAGCGTTATGAGATCGAGGAAGAGAAGTCCAAGCCGATAGAAGATACGGCTGAGGAGAACGAGACTCCGGATGCGGAAAAAGAGCCAGAGATTAAGGAAAACTCTTTGATAGAACAGATAAACTCATATAAAACTGAGCTTTATCATAAGCTTCTTAACAATGAGACCGAAGTTAAGATCAAGATAGGAAACCAGGAGTTTACCGAAAAGGAATGGGATAAACTCATGGAACGCATAGATAAGGATCTGGATGACATTCAAGAAGCTTTGAAGGAAAAAGAGGAAAAGCAAGCCGAAGAAGAATACGAAGATAAGATCCAGAAACTATTTGATGAGAGGAAGGAGCTTGCATGGGTCTTTATGCTATTGATTCTTATGACAGACGAAATGACCACAGCTGGTATAAGACAGCTGCAGCCAGTGCAGTCACAGCGAGTGCTCTGAATAAGCCCTTTGCGGTAGAATTGACATCTACAACGTCCATGGCTCCATCTGCAGGAGATGGTATAGTACTTGGAATGTCTGCAATCGCCGTTGGACCCAATGCTTCCCAGACAATGATTGCAAGATACTCGGATAATTCTACTGAACAGAATCCGATTATCACGGTCTCGCTTGGTGATTATGGCTCTTATAATATCAGTGTAAAAGATGTTGATCCAAAAGAAGCGACGCAGATAGAGATGTTTGCACTGTGCGCATAAAAGATACTTTTTTGGCTCCTACAAACTGCTAGTTTAAGCGGTTTGTGGGAGCTTTTTATATACCCTGGTACCGTGAGTTCTAACTACGCTTACGTATTTTTGGTATCCTGTGGTGCCATTCTTTCTTTAAAGTGTTTATCAGAAAGTGTGGACAGCGTGGAGCGTTATGCTTGCTCCGAAAGATTGGTGTGGATGAAAGTGATGTACGTTGTTCTTGAAATCAGCTTCGAAAATAAAGATAAAATTACACTATGAAATAATATTTTACAATATTGATCTTCTTTTAGATGCTATTTATATCATATAGTAAAAAAGGAGGCAATTATGGGAAAACATAAAGAGCTAGGAGTTGATAAAAATGGTGTGCAAAAAGTCTTAAGAGGGTATGACTATTTGGCAGATATGCTGGGACAGTTTGGTCTTGCTTTAATTGGTAACCTGGTTGGTCAGTTAACATATTTTTATACAGATAAAGTAGGGCTGGCTGTTGGTGGCGTAGGCATTGCAATGGGAATTGCAAAAGTCATTGATGCAGTTACAGATATCTGGTTTGGAAATGTTGTGGAACAATCCAAAGGCGGAAACGAGAAATACTACAAGTGGATGAAACGGATGATGATTCCGGCAGCAATTACAATTATTTTGCTGTTTACTGTTCCAAAGGATATTAGTCAGGTGGCATCCTTTGCCTATGTAACAATTACAAATATTTTGTTGACTGCGGTATTTTATACCCTAATATCCACTCCCTTTGCAGCTACCATCGTTGTTCGAACAAAAAGTTTGGATGAAAGATCCAATCTTGGTATTTTTAGAGCAATTGGATCTTATATTTCCGGAATCATTATGGCAATTGCGATTATTCCGATTACCAATGCCTTGGGAGGGACACAAAATGCATGGATTAAGTTTGGCTTTATAATTGCCTTGGTAGTGCTGTTGTCTTTATTGATTTGTAGTATTAACGGAAATAAAGCCGTAATGCAGGTTGCAGAATATGAAACGGAAGAAAAAGAGGAAGAAAAAGTTCCTTTTAAAGAAGCTGCAAAAATGTTATTTGCCAGTAAGTATTGGGTAATAGTTTTACTGTTTAATATTATTACCAGTGTTACAAATGCCATATCAGCTTCAGCAAATACCTATTATTGTAAGTGGATTTTCGGAAACGATAATCTGGTAGCGTTAGTTGGTGGTTTTGGTCTTTTGGGAACGGTAATAGGATTTGGTATTTCAAAACCGATTATTGAGAAACTGGGAGTCAAAGGTGCGATTGATTTTGGATTGCTTGGAACCGTAGGAGCAATGATTATTCGTTGTTTGGCGCCCGGCAATATTGTAATGTATGTTGCAACCGGAATTGTATCAAGTGTAATGATGATGCCGTTGATGTGTTTGTATGGTGTACTTTTGGGAATGGCTGTAGACTACAACGAATATAAGTATGATAAAAAACTTGTAGCTATTTCATCCGGTGCTATTGGATTTGGATCAAAAGTGGGTTCCGGTATAGGTTCAGTTATACTATCTGCCTTTTTAGTGATTGGAGCTTATGACGCGTCCTTGCAGGTTGCTACCACATCAATGAGGTATTCCATTTATGGATTTGCAAATATCTTCCCGATATTTATAAATCTTCTTATGTATATAATTTTCAGAGGATTTGATTTGGAAGGGAAATTGCCCCAAATGAAAGAAGAAGTGGAAAAAAGAAGAATGCATTCAGAGGAATAAAACATAAAGACACAGAAGCAGATTACTTCTGTGTCTTTTTTCTAAAGGAAAGGGGTGTTTCGCCGGCAATCTTTTTAAACACATTCTGAAAATAAGATTGACTGGAAAAACAAAGATAGTTGCTGATTTCACTAAGAGATTTATCGGTGAATGTAAGTAAACTTTTGGCTTCCTGAATTTTTGCGTGTGTAATGTACTCTCCTAAGTTGAACCCCAGCTCCTCTTTGAAATGGGAAAGTGTGTAGGATCGACTTCGATGAATATGATTACTGACGTCATCAACAGATATGTTTTCATTCATGTGTCCGTTTACAAATTGAATGCAGGTGTACACATCTTTACTTAAGCCAGAAGGAGTCATTTTTTCTGAGATGCGTTTGGTGAAGTCAACCAGCATATTATATTGAAGTGAAGTAATATCAAAGATAGTTTGCAAGCGTTCACATTCCAAGGAGTACTGGTCGATTAACTGGTAAGTTAATTCTATATCTAACCCTGCCGGTATAGCCGCAAATTTTCCAATCGTTGCAACCTGACCAAGAAAAATATTCTTTGCCTGCCGAAGAGGAGAGTCACCAACAGTTCCTTCTGACAAAGGTTGGTTTTTTACATGTTGCAATAAAAAGTTTTCCAACTGAGCTACATTACCTGATTTTACGTAGCTTAGTATTTGTTGTTCCAGCACATAGGTACCGTGAAAATTTTGCTCTTCCCTTGCTTCATAGGAGGAATGGGATACTTTTTTGGCAATATCTTTTTTTAGATTGGGATTTGCTATGGAGAACAAATCTTCTAATGCGGGCTTTTTCCTGTGTATTGTAAAAAAAGCCATAGAAAGAATGTTGGTGAATTGGTGATAGCTTACTCGGGCCAGTCGATTTAAATCATCAGCAAGTTTATTTTTTTGGCTGGGAGGGATGCTGTGTGCTCTCATAAAACTATGAATGATTTCTTCATTAAGCATGGAAGAAATAACAGGACCAATCAAAAGAGAAGTGTCTTTGCCTGCGTTCAACTGTACCAGACCATAGTAGCAATTATCATCAGCTAAGGAGGTTGTTATTATTTTGTTGGAAGCAGATAATTGGTCGAAAATCTGGATGCTTGGTGAAAAATAATCCGGATAGCCACAGAATGATATAAATTGACTATCTTTAAAACAAGCAATTGGTATATTGTGGGCGGCATAGAATAGTTGGCAAAAATCTTTATAATTCATAAGTATTACCTTGATAAAACATAAATTACAATTTTAAAGATAATTTTACATTATCAATATGGGGGAAGCAAGTATCTTATGATTAAAGAACATAGATTATGTAGAAGCAGGAAGGTTATAAGATGAAAGATTTTATTGTCGTATCACCGAATAATGATGAAGAAAGTCAATTGGAAAAAGAAAATCGCTTATTATCCAGACAAGTGGCAGAAGAGGGTTTTGTGCTGCTGTACAACAATGGAGTTCTACCTCTTCAGGAAAGAACCGTTGCTTTGTTTGGTACCGGAGCAAGAATGACTGTTTTTGGCGGAACCGGAAGCGGAGAAACAAAGGGACGTCAAAAAGTAACGATAGAGCAGGGACTAAAAAATGCTGGAGTAAAAATAGAATCTACTCTTTGGATAGACGAATTTGACGAGAAATATAAAAGGAAGCGTAAGGCGTGGAAGGATGATGTGGAAGAACATATTCGCGGATATCATCTGTGGAATGTGATGGATATGTTTCGAGAGATTGATAAGCATCACTTCGTTTTTCCTGTAGGGGATGAAATATGCGAGAAGCATGTGAAAGAGGAATGTGACGTCGCAATCTATATTATTGCAAGACAAGCCGGTGAAGGTGGCGACAGAAAACTGGAAGAGGGAGATTACTTTTTATCACGTACGGAAGTAGATTCCATTTCTTTTTTGAAGAAGCATTATAAGAAGGTTGTAGTTTTGATTAACAGTGGTGGAAGTGTTGACTGTTCTTTTATGGATAGGGAAGAAACGAAACCGGATGCTTTATTGTATATTGGTCAGCCGGGAGAAGAGGCAGGAAATGCGGTAGCAGATATTTTGCTGGGGAATGAATCTCCCAGTGGTCGTCTTACTGCAACATGGGCAAAAGATTATTATGATTTCCCTGGAGCTGATGAATACGGCTTTTTGGGAGAGAATTCCAAGGAAGCAAACTTTAAAGAGGGTATCTACGTTGGTTATCGATGGTTTCACGCAAATCATATAGAGCCAAGGTTTGCCTTTGGATATGGTATGTCGTATACAACATTTGAACATTGTTACTTGGATGTTAAGCAGAAGGGGACCAAACTTGTTTTTCGCATTTGTGTAAAGAACACCGGTGCAGTTTATTCCGGAAAAGATGTAGTGGAAATATATGTTCGCAAGCCTTCTGCAGATATATATCAGGTGATGAAAGAATTGGCTGGTTATGGAAAAACCAAGAAACTGAATCCCGGAGAAGAGGAAATCTTAGAAATTGAAGTATCCTTGAAGGATTTGGTTACTTATCAAGCCGATATGCATGGGGAATATTTACTATCCGGAGAGTATGTTTTCTTTGAAGGGACTTCGGCTGATAATTTAAATGCAATTACGATTGCTGTGGTTCAGCAAGCTTGTTTACTCAAAAAAGTAGAGCCGTTGAACTCATGTAAAGTGAAGTTCGATGAGAAGATTTTTGAGAATAGTTATATTGAGAATCGTGAACTTCCTTTATTAGAGATTGACACTTCAGTATTTGATTCTTACATTTCAGAACATCAATCAGAAGGAGTAATACCTTCGAACCGCGTTTTAAATCTGACAGATGAAGAGCTGTGTACCATGCTGGTTGGAGGATCGGTCGTTAGTTATGGCTACGTTCGTACACCGGGAACCGTAGGAAGAACTTCAAATATCCTTTGGAAAAAGCATAAATTGCCTAGTATTAACATGGCGGATGGACCGGCAGGCTTAAATCTGACTCCACAGTCTCTAATTACAAAAGGAGGAATGGAAAAAAGTTATCTTCATCTTCCTGAAAATTGGAGTTATGGTTTTTTGCCGAAAATGGAATGGATTGCTGTAGGAAATCCCAAGAGAGATCGAATGATTTGTCAGTTTACGACGGCTTTTCCCTCTACTACGGTAAGAACACAAACTTGGAATCGAGAGTTGATTTACAAGGTTGGTGATGCTGTTGGACGTGAAATGAAAAAATATGGAATTACATTGTGGCTTGCACCGGCTATAAATATTCAAAAGAACCCACTGTGCGGTAGAAACTTTGAGTATGCATCGGAAGATCCTTTGTTGTCCGGTTATATGGCGGCGTCAATTATTGATGGAGTGCAGCACTTAGGTGGAGTGGGCGTGACAATAAAACATTTTTGCGCCAACAATCAGGAAACAGAACGAGAGCATATGTCATCTAATATTGGAGAACGGGCTTTGAGAGAAATCTACTTAAAGGGATTTGAAATTGCAATTCGTGAGAGTAATCCATGGTCGTTGATGACATCCTATAACAAATTAAACGGTACATATACTGCAAATCATAATGAATTGTTGATGAATGTACTTCGAAAAGAATGGGGATACAGCGGAGTGGTTATGACAGACTGGGGTGCCATCACAAAGGGAAAAGGTGATTATTATCAATGTGCGAATAACGGAAATGATTTGATTATGCCTGGGGATGGTTCTGCAGTGAAGCAATTGTTAAATGATTTAAAGACAGGACGATTGAATCGAAAGGCAGCACAAATTAGCGTAGAACGAATCCTGCGTCTTGTAATGAAGAGCGATTATGTAGGATAGAAAGTTGAAATAATAACTCAAAATATGAAAGAGGAGAAGAATATGCCAAATGCATTTAATGAAAACTTCTTATGGGGAGCTGCGTCTGCGGCACCACAGATAGAAGGGGCTTGGAATGAGGATGGAAGAACACCAAGTATTTGGGACGTGGCGCCCTCCAAAAAGATTAAAAATGGAGAAGATTGTCACACTTCCTGTGATCATTATCATCATTGGAAAGAAGATGTGGCATTGATGAAGGAAATCGGTTTGAAGTCCTATCGATTTTCTCTAAGCTGGTCTCGTATTATTCCAAAACCCGGAATGGTAAATGAGAAGGGAATTGCATTTTACAACCAATTAATAGACGAATTGATTGCAAATGATATCGAACCTATGATTACGATCTTTCACTGGGATTTGCCGGTTTGGATGCAGGATATGGGAGGCTGGTACACTAATAAGATTGTAGATTATTTTCGTGAATATACGGAAGTGGTAGTTCGGGCATTTTCTGATCGCGTAGCTTATTGGATGACAATTAATGAACCTCAGTGTTTTATTATGAATGGTCATTTACAGGGAGCTCATGCACCTTTTCATAAGAGACCGCTTGCCCTTGCAAGAATATCGGAAAACTGTATGCGCTGCCATGGAGTTGCGGTGAAAACCATTCGAGCAAATGCTGTAAAAAAGCCAAAAGTTGGAATTGCCATGGCAACAGCAGCCTATGTTCCAGAGAATGATTCTGTGGAGGCAATAGAAGAAGCCAGAAGATTGTCTTTTGAATCTACGATTGGTGTTATGAGCAATAAATGGTGGTTTGATCCGATTCTGAAGGGGGAAAAAGTAAATGCTTTGGGAATCTTTCGTACAAAAATGAAACATATGGATGAAATCCATCAGCCTTTAGATTTTCTGGGGCTGAATGTTTATGCACCATCCAATGATCAGGATTGGACAAAGGAAAAACATGAATCGAAGCCTGGAATTCCCAGAACTCAATTGGGATGGGTTATTGATGAAAGGGTTTTATATTGGGCAATTCGATTTATGTCAGAACGGTATGGCCTTCCTATTATGATTACGGAAAACGGCATGGCAAATTTGGACTTCCAGCAATTGGACGGGAAGGTACATGATCCGCAAAGAGTGGATTTTATCCATCGCTATTTAGGTGAGTTAAAGCGAGCAGTTAGTGAAGGATATGAGGTTATTGGGTATCAGCATTGGTCCATTATTGACAACTTCGAGTGGGCAGAAGGCTATGACCCAAGATTTGGTTTAATCTACGTTGATTTTCGCTCCCAAAAACGAATACTCAAAGATTCTGCTTATGAGTATAAAAAGATTATTGAATCAAACGGAGAAACAATATAAGAAAAGGTTTTGAAACGGAGAACAAATGAAAACGATGCAGGTAAATGATGTAATGTTAATCACTGTTTCCTGACATAAAAGGATGCATTATGAATAAAAAATGGGAAGATATCACATTTATAAAAGAGAATAAAGAAGATGGTCATGTCCTGTCTTTTCCAAAGGAAGTTCATCCAGCAGATTTTGGTGAGAATGAGAATCAGACATCCCTAAACGGGAAATGGAAGTTTTTGTATATTCAGGGATGTAATGTGAAAAAAGAGTATGCCTGTGATACTTATGATGACAGTGCCTGGGATGATATTGTTGTGCCAAGAGTGTGGCAACTCCAAGGATATGGTTCACCCTATTATTTTGCATCTTCTTATCCCCAGGCAATCGACACGCAAAAAGGGAATATTCCTCATATAAGTGAAAACCTTCAGGAGATTGGAGTGTATCGAAGAAGTTTTTCTTACGAGGAGGCTTGGAAGGATAAAAATGTTTATTTGCATTTTGGAGCAGTGAAATCAGCTTTGGAAGTCTATGTAAACGGGAAATACGTAGGCTATTCTCAAGGTTCTATGACACCCCATGAGTTTCAGGTATCGGACTATTTGAAACCGGGAGAAAATCAAGTGACAGCCATTGTATATCGATATAGCGATGGCACTTATCTTGAAGATCAGGACATGTGGTTCTTCAGTGGAATTTATAGGGATGTGTTTTTGTATTGGGAACCAAAGGTGACGGTGCGTGACTATTTTATGCATGCTTCTTTTCCCACAAAGTGGCAGAAAGATTTGATGTGGGATACAAAGGTGCCTTGTGATTTTCAAATCGAATTGTATTTTGAGTCTGTCTGGGATTGTCAGGTCACTGAAGTAGAAGTGGAGATTTCCGAACTTGAATTTCTGCAAAAAGCATCGGTGACGTTAAAAAAAGGAAAAACGTTTTTCAAAATGAAAGGGGAGGTGGCTCCACTGTTATGGAGCCATGAATCCCCAAAGCTATATGATGTACAAATACGATGGAATGTCGGGGAAAAGATTTATTTCAAAGAGGAAAAGTTTGGATTCCGAGAAATAAAAATAAAAGACAACATACTGTACTTAAACGGGAAACGACTAATTTTAAAAGGTGTCAACAGACATGACTTTGATCCCAACACAGGCTGGACACTCAGTGAAGAACGTTATATGGAGGATATTCGAATATTAAAAGAATTGAATATCAATGCAGTACGTACCAGTCATTATCCTAATGATCCTCTGTTTTATAGTCATTGTGACCAATACGGAATTTTGGTTATGGATGAAACTGATTTGGAGTCTCACGGAGTTCGTAGAATCCTTCCTATGTCAAAAAAAGAGTGGGAAGTTCCTTGTGTGGATCGGATTGAGAGAATGATTTTGCGGGACCGCAATCATCCCTGCGTCATTATTTGGAGTCTTGGAAATGAAGCCGGTATGGGAGATGTATTCAAAAAAATGCGTGCCAGAGGTGGGGCGTTAGACGGAACCAGACCTTTTCATTATGAAGGGATGCATGATAAGGAATGCACGGATTTTTTAAGCCGTATGTATCCAACAGAAGAAAACTTAGATCAGTTGTGCCATAAGGAAGCAATTGTAGGGTTGATGGATGGTGTAATGAATTCATTGGCGGCGGACAACAAAGATATTACCTGTGATTTGTACGAGGAAATGCCGGTGGTGCTTTGCGAATACGCCCATGCAATGGGAAACAGTCTGGGTAATTTTTCTGAATACACAAAAGCGTTTGAAAAATATCCTCACATGTGTGGCGGTTTTATATGGGATTTTGTGGATCAGGCTATCTGTGTAAAGAAAGATGGAGAAAATCGGTATTTATACGGGATAGATTTTGAAGAAACCTACTCCGAAGATGGATTTAAGAAAAAGAAGGATAAGAAGAGTGATGGAGCTTTTTGTGGCAACGGAATATTGTTTGCAGACAGAAGTTTTCATCCTGACGCCTATGAGGTAAAAAAATGCTATCAGTGGCTGGATGTTAGAAGCACTCATCCCCAAAGCGGAGTTTTTCATATTTATAATCATCAAATGTTTTGTTCTGTCTTGCCGTTCTATGATTTGATCTGGGAACTATGTTGCAACGGAGTTCCGGTTTTGAAGAAAAAAATAGAAGAAGAGAAGTTACAGGGAATATTGCCGGGAAAACAGAAGACGATTATTTTGGAAGAAATAAGAAAACAGGAGTTTCCAAAAGCTGGGGAAATCATTGTCAATTTTTATTTTTTCCCAAAAGATGAAAATGAATTGGAAAGAAGTGCTGTGGCTGTGTCACAGTTTGTGATTCGCCCATTTCTTTTGGTTAAACCGGATGTTGGAAAAAGTGACGGGGAAGCGAATTTAGTACATAAAGACCTGGGTTTTCAAATGGCAAATGGATTTATGAATCTGGAGCTGTCCAGAGTGGCAACAGACAATAACATTGATCTGGGTCATTTTGTACCTCAGCTGGAAAACACTGTTTTGGTAAGACAGTGGGATGCTGCAAATAAAAGACTCTGTATTCTGAATCAGATAACAAAAAATGAAGACGGGAAACGAAGCATTCAAACAGTTTATGGACATCCCTTTTGCAACAAGTTGGAAACAGAGATTACAGACTATAAAAATGGATACTACGAGGTTTTGTTAAAGGTAAGGACTAAAAGAAAAGATGTTGTAGCGACGGGAGTTTCCTTTTCTTTTCAAGAGACCTTTGAACGTTGCCGGTGGTATGGTCGTGGACCCCATGAAAATTATATAGACCGGAAAGAAAGTGCACTTTTAGGTTTGTATGAAAAAGGACTATCGGATATGAGTCATATGTATTTGCGACCGCAAGAAAATGGAAATCATTGTGATGTGCGCTTTTTGTCTTTGGAGGGAAAGCAACATGATATTTTTGTATGGAATTTGTCCGAAGATGGAATGGAGTTTTCTGCTTGGGATTATTCCAAAAAAAATCTGGAGAACGCAAAGCATATTTATGAACTTCAAAGAGGCGAGGAAACAACGTTAAACATCTATGGAAAAATGAGTGGTGTTGGTGGTGATCTGCCGGGAATGGAATCTTTTTATGATAAGTATCGTTTAAAATCCAATGAATTATATGTAACCCATTTTTTGATGAAAGTGATATCGAGGGAATAAATCGTGAAAAATGAAGTGAAAAATTTAATTGGAATATCCATGATGTCTTTGACAAAGACGACAGGTGAAGTTTTGATTTCGTCTTTTTTGGCATTTTATCTGACGGATTATTTTCCGGTTGAAGATATGTTTGGAAGTGTTTTTATTACGGCGACGCTTCTTCCTTTTCTACATCTTTTGGATGCGGCAACAAATCCGATACAAGGTTGGTTAATTGACTGGGTGGTATCCAAAGGGAAAAAACAATATAGATTTTTCTGTGCTCTTGGCGTAGGAATGGTATCTTTTGCTTCCATTATGATTTTTCATATTCCGAAAGCCTTATGTAGTGATCCGAAGTTCTTGGTTGCATATATTATTTGTTTTTATTTAATCTACGATTTTGGGTCTTCGTTTTTTGTAAACGGTGCGCTAATTCAAACCATGACGATGGATTATAATCGAAGAATCTCTTTTATTCTGTGGCCAAGACTAGTTGGATTTGTAGCAGTCATTCCTTTCATATTTATGTTTCAATTTGTAGAGCATTATAATGAATATTTTGAAAATCAACGCGCTGGAATTGGGACGTATGTTATGGTGCTGATTCTTGTTTCCATGATTCTTTCTTTGATAGGAGTAGTACTTGTAAACGAGAATAAGATATTAAAACAGACTAGAAAACACGTCACCTTCCACGCACTGGATATTTTTCGTATGGTGAAGAAGAACAAACCCTTTGTAACCTATCAGATTGGGAATTTTTTTGTGGGTTTTATTTATGTGACAATTACATTAATTGCTATGTACTATGTGAAATGGAATTATTGCTATGAGTTTGAAACGGGATATTTAGATTCAGGAAAGTTTGCGTATTTGTCTATGATACTTGGAATTGTAGAGTTCGTACCTTTTGTGTTTGGTACTTTGGTATCAGCTGCCATGTGTAAGAAAGAAAATAATCCTGTTAAAGGGATGAAGATTTCCATTGCAATTACGGTATTTATGGGAGTTGTTATGGAGATTCTACAAATTTGTGGTCAATTTGCTTTTAATTCAAATCTATATTTTGCTATGTTGGCGTTTTTGCTGTTTGGATGTGGGATGGCTTTTTTACCGGGAAATCTTTTAGCGGTGGAGACGATGGATTATGCACTATGGAAGACCGGTAAGCCAGCGAATGCGACCATAGAATCTTTTACAAGATTATTATCGGAGTTGCAAAAATCAGGAGGCTTGGCATTTATTGGAGCCTTATGGGTCGTTTTTGGATATGAAGCGAGGGTAGAGGCGAGTAAGTATTTGGGAAGTCTGGATTCTTTACAGAGAATGCTTCAGTGCTTTGGATATTTGACGGCTGTGATTCCAATTATTTGTGGAGCTCTCGCATTTTTGGTTTATGGAAAGTACCCCTTGACTGTTTTGGAAAGAGAAAAAATGATTCGTGATTTGGAAAGGAGAAAAGAAAATGCCTATATGTAATCCTTATTTACCTTTAGATGAATACATTCCCGATGCGGAACCCCATGTGTTTGGAAATCGGGTGTACATCTATGGATCACACGACAAAGAAAAGGGTAGCCGGTTTTGCATGGAGGATTATGTGGTGTACTCTGCACCGGTAGATGATTTGGAATGTTTGCAGGTATGATGGTCGGAGCAATGATTGATAGAAAAAAGGCATCGGAACAGAAGCCAGATGCACTAAATTAGTGATAATGCCAAACGGCAGGACGCAGTTTTCTTTGAATTGTGTCCTGCCGTTTTCATAGGTATAATTATCCATGGAAATATCAGGAGAATATTGAAAAAGGGAATATCAGACCATGATAATGTTGGGGACAATAATAAACAGTGCTGCTAACCTTGTTTGGGGCAAGAAAGTGCGAGTGGCTAATATGCTGCCTGCCTTAGTGATAGCGGTTATTGCAGCATACATACCGGCTATGTAAAGCTAGGGAAAATGAAATCAGCCGATGGACCTGAAAAAATGTTTGGAGAACTGTGATGAGGATTATTCTTTCACCTGCAAAGAAAATGAATGTGGATACGGATAAACTTGAGTGTCAGGGACTTCCGGTATTTATTGACCAGACGGAGGAAATACTTGAGTGGCTCTGCAATAAGCCACATTCTGAATTACAAGAACTGTGGGGATGTAATGATAAGATTACTGAGCAGAATTATAAACGTATTAAAGAGATGGATCTTCGTAACAAGCTGACACCAGCTATACTTTCATATGAAGGAATCGCGTTTCAATATATGGCACCTGCGGTGTTTGAAGACAGAAGCTTTGATTATGTGCAGGAGCATCTTCGAATTCTTTCAGGTTTTTATGGTGTGCTGAAACCGATGGACGGAGTTACGCCATACAGGCTTGAGATGCAGGCTAAGGCAGCAATTAATGGACATAAGGATTTATATGATCTGTGGGGATCCAGGCTCTATGATGAAGTAAGTGATGGTACCAGTGTTATAATAAACCTTGCATCGAAGGAGTATTCAAAGTGCATTGAAAAATACCTGAAACCGGATGACTGTTACATCACCATCACATTTGGCGAGATGGTAAATGGGAAGCTTGTGACAAAGGGGACATATGCCAAGATGGCCAGGGGAG
>NZ_JNKH01000048.1:0-24347 GCF_000701985.1 Butyrivibrio sp. WCE2006
TCTCGAAATTTCAAAAGGCCACCGGGAAGGCTTTATTTTTTAAAGCCACTCCGGTGGTCTGGTTGGTTATGAACGGGGGTACAAAAAGCGCTTACAATAGAAATATCTGCTAAATACTACTACATAAAAAGCCTCACATATCACAGCTTTTATAAGCGATATGTGAGGTTTTATTATTTGATTATAAGTCCTACAGGACAATGATCGGATCCCATTTGATCCTTATAGATAATTGCATCCTTGAGATTACTTTTCAATGATTTGGAAGTAACAAAATAATCTATACGCCATCCGGCATTCTTTGCTCTGGCTTGAAATCTGTATGACCACCAGGAGTAAGCCCCCTCAAGATCAGGATAGAAAAATCTGAATGTATCTATCATATCTGCATTTATAACATTATCAAATTTTTCTCTTTCTTCATCGGTAAATCCGGCATGCCCACGATTTGGTTTCGGATTTTTCAAATCGATTTCTTTATGAGCTACGTTTAAATCACCGCAATAAATTACAGGCTTGGACTTTTCAAGATTCTTAATATACTTCAGAAAATCATCCTCCCAGACACATCTGTATTCAAGTCTTGAAAGATCATCTTTTGCATTAGGAACATATACTGTAATAAAATAAAAATCCGGAAATTCCGCCGTTATAACGCGTCCTTCCTTATCATGTTCCTCTATCCCGATACCATATGTTACATTTATTGGTTCTTCTCTGGTAAATAAAGCTGTACCGGAATATCCCTTCTTTTCAGCATAATTCCAATATTGATAATACCCTGGAATATCGAGATTGATTTGCCCTTCCTGAAGCTTTGTTTCCTGAAGTCCAATAATGTAAGGGGCTTCAGTTTCCATAAACTTCTGAAATTCCCCCTTCGATACACAGGCTCTAAGTCCATTTACATTCCATGAAACAAGTTTTTTAGTATCATTATTGAAATCACCGACATTTATAGTAATTTTGTCAGACATAAAATCCCCAAATCTGTTTTATTATTTTGCCATTGAAGCAATAAGAGCATCAATCTCAGACTGACTAAGCATTTTACCACTATCAGCCGGATCAGGAGGAGCAGCTGGTGCTGATGGTGCTCCCGCCGCAGGCGTTGGCATATGAAAATTCCCCGCGCCCTGCTGTGATGATTTACCCATTATACTTGCAAGTAAGGCCTGTTGTTCCGGATCCAGTCCGTTTGCATCAATTCCCATTCTTTTTCCTCAAAGTAATTAAATGCTAATGATATTTGTTATGCACATTTTAACTTTTTTCATTAGATTTAACAACTGTATAAATTCTTAAAATACCCTAAACACATTTATAAAAAAGCCGGGTTTCTGAGTTAAACAGGATTAACCGATTGTCTCCATTCTTCTCATATTTTTAAGATTATCATCAGTTTCTTTGAGCATTTCTCTTAATGACAGACTCTTTTCATAATCAAATTCACATATTGAATAGATGAGATGGTTTAAATACTTTGTATTCTCCATTAAAAGCTTATTATTCTGTCTTGCCATCTCTATTCTAAGTTCTTCTGCCTTATATTCTTCATCGGTAACCTCTATTACCGCGAATTCATCACCTCTTATTCTTCCACATACACTGCTTTCACTAAAGACTTCTTTCAATATCTCAGCAACTCTCTTTACTGCATGATCGCCCTCATCATGCCCGTGAATGGCATTGATATTTTTTAGTGAATCCATGTCAATATATGCAACTACGGCATAGGTTCCTTCTTTAAAGCTTGATTTTAATAAATCATAAGCTTTAGCAAAAAATCCTCGCCTATTAGGAAGTTTTGTTAAATAATCCTCATCTCCGATATGATCAAGAACAGAACCATCTCTGGCTATCTCTTCCTGACATTGTAATAATTCCTCTTCAGTGTCTACAAGACATTTCTTTAAGAAATATATTCTTATAGCACTTAAAACAATGCTGACTAACAGATCATCAAAGTTACCGATTCTGATGTTTTCATCAAATCCCATAATGAAAAAACCATATTGTTCTTCACAACGAAATACGTTTCTAATGATTTTTGTTCCTTTGATTTCTGACATATCGAATATATTTTTTGTGTCCATATATTTGATATTGTCTATCTTTTCAGCATTTCCATCATGAATTGTTATTATTCTCTTACTGTGTTTAGGTACCTTCCATCCTTTTTTTAAGGAGCATACCTGAGGATTTTCCAATAAGAATATTTCTAAATTCTGAAAGCCGGATTCAATGATTTTTTTATTTATATAATCATAATTATCCTTCACATAATTGCATTTAGAAGAAAAGTCTGAAAGAGAAGCTATTCTATTTATTGTACTAATTGCATCATCTGCAGAATAATCTTTAAGAATCTGTCTTCTGGATTTTACAGTGTTTCCGGTTATTTTCTTTAGTATCTGTTCAATCGATAAAAAGCCAATTTCAAAGTCCGTATTGGATTTATCAAATTCTACTTTTTCATAACCGTCAACTTCAGTAAGAGTAAGAATAGGCTTTTTTCCGAATTGTCTTAAAAAAGACTGCTTTTTAAGTATCTGAGCATTTTTTCCGATTCTCTCAATATCTACTATCAGGCCATCAAATCCGGCTTCATAAATATAGTCATAAACAGCCTGATGTTGATACTCATAGGGATTATCCTTGTTAAAATTCTTATCGGTTATAATGCCTTTTCCCGGAAAAATAACAAGTTCAACCCCTAGATCTCTGGCAGCTATATCAGCTCCAAAACACAAATCACATACTTTTTTATATTTAAATTCGGTTATTAAAAGCCCTACTCTCATAAGATTTACTCTTCATTTTCTGTGTTATCTGTTTCTTCATCAAATTCTTCAAAAGAATCATCGAAGTCTTCTGAAATCTCTACGCCTTCATCTTCGGAAATTTCAACCATAGCATCCTCTATGTTCTCAAATTCCTCATCGCCGTTAGAAATTTTTTCACGTACCTTCGCAATTGCTACGACACTTACACCCTTATCAAGGTTTATCATCTTAACACCTGAGGTAACTCTTCCATGAATGGTTATTTCTTCCATCCTGAGCTGAATAAGGATTCCACTGTCAGTTATCATCATGATTTCATGTTCATCCTTAACTGCCTTGATTCCTATAACATTTCCGGTCTTCTCAGTTATTTTATAGCATTTAACTCCCTTACCACCTCTTAACTGAATATGGAATTCCTCAAGATTTGTTCTCTTTCCAAATCCTTTTTCAGAAACGATGAGAAGAGAATCGCCCTGAGAATTAAGCTGCATTCCTACAACTTCATCCTGATCTCCGAGCATAATTCCTCTTACACCCATAGATGATCTTCCGGTAGGTCTTACATCAGTTTCCTTGAATCTGATACACATTCCATTCTTTGTTACAAGGAAAATCTCAGATTCAGCTTTTGTAGTCTTAACTTCTATCAGTTCATCATCTTCATCAAGATTGATAGCAGTAAGACCATTCTTTCTGACATTGGCAAATTCCATTATAGGAGTTTTCTTTACAGTACCTTTTCTTGTGACCATAAAGAGATTCTTTTCTTCTGTGTACTCCTTAATCGGAATTGTAGCAGTAATCTTTTCATCCGGAGAAAGCTGCAGCAGATTTACAATGGCAGTTCCTCTTGATGTTCTTGAAGCTTCAGGAATCTGATATGCTTTTAATCTGTATGCACGTCCCTTGTTTGTAAAGAACATAATATAATTATGGGTCGTTGTCATAAGAAGATCTTCCACATAATCATTCTCTATGGTGGAAATACCCTTTATTCCTTTACCGCCACGGTTCTGTGCTCTGAAATTGTCTATAGACATACGCTTAATATATCCAACGTTTGTCATCGCAATTACAGTATTAACATTAGGAATCATGTCCTCGATGTTGATATCAGAATCGTCATGTCCGATCTGAGTTTTACGGTCATCACCATACTTATCGGATATCTCAGTAATTTCCTTCTTGATTACTCCAAGAAGTACCTTTTTATCAGATAAAATGAGCTTTAATTCATCAATTCTCTTTAAGAGTTCAGCATGCTCCTGCTCAAGCTTATCTCTCTCCAAACCGGTGAGAGTACGGAGACGCATATCTACGATAGCCTGCGCCTGCGCATCTGATAAACCGAAGCGTTCCATCAACTGTTCTTTAGCTATTTGAACAGTCGCACTACCACGAATAATACTAATAACTTCATCAATGTTATCAAGAGCTATAAGTAAGCCTTCAACGATGTGGTTTCTTTCTTCAGCCTTATTAAGATCATACTGCGTTCTTCTTGTTACAACATCTTCCTGGTGGACTATGTAATGATGAAGCATGTCAACAAGTCCAAGAACTTTAGGCTCATTATTGACAAGTGAAAGCATTATTATTCCAAAGGAATCCTGAAGCTGTGTATGTTTAAACAGACGATTCAGCATTACATTCGCGTTGACATCATGCCTTAATTCGATAACTATTCTCATACCTTCACGGTCAGATTCGTCGCGAAGGGCAGTGATTCCATCAAGCTTTTTCAATTTAACATATTCAGCTATCTTTGAAATAAGATTTGCTTTATTAACAAGATAGGGGAGTTCTGTTACGATGATCCTGCTCTTGCCATTAGGCATTGTCTCTATATCTGTAACAGCACGTACTACAACTTTTCCTCTACCTGTTCTGTATGCTTCTTCAGCTCCTCTGGTACCAAGAATGATACCTCCCGTAGGAAAATCAGGCGCCTTAACTATGGGAAGAAGTTCTTCAATGTCTGTTTCTCTATCTTCGTTTACTTTGTTATCGATCATTTTGACAACAGCAGAAATAACCTCTCTCAGATTGTGAGGAGGTATATTGGTTGCCATACCAACAGCAATACCTGTTGTACCGTTAACAAGAAGATTGGGGAATCTTGCAGGAAGAACAGTAGGCTCTTTTTCTGTCTCATCAAAGTTTGGTGAAAAATCAACTGTGTCCTTATTTATGTCAGCCGTCATTTCCATTGAAATCTTGGTAAGTCTGGCCTCTGTGTATCGCATTGCAGCTGCACCGTCACCATCAACTGAACCAAAATTTCCATGTCCGTCAACCAGACAATATCTCATTGACCATGGCTGTGCCATGTTAACCAATGCACCATAAATAGAACTATCACCATGGGGATGGAATTTACCCATTGTATCACCAACGATACGGGCACATTTACGATGTGGCTTATCGGGCCCATTATTAAGTTCGATCATAGAGTAAAGAATTCTTCTCTGAACCGGTTTAAGTCCATCTCTGACATCGGGTAATGCACGAGATGCGATAACACTCATGGCATAATCGATGTAATCTGCCTCCATGGTTTTTTGAAGATCAACTTCCTTAATTCTGTCAGTTGTTACCTGATCAAAAATATCATCAGCTAAATCTTCTCCACTATTATTGTTGTTGTTATTGTTATCAGCCATTTTATATCCTCATCTGTCAGTTACACTGACACCTTATCTTGATAGAAAAGGTTAGTATTATATATCCAGATTTTTTACAAATTTAGCATTTTTCTCAATAAATTCACGCCTGGGTTCAACTTTATCACCCATAAGTGTTGTAAATGTAACATCTATGTCAGATTCAGCCTCTTCATCAATGTTAACCCTGAGAAGTACTCGTCTGTCAGGATCCATTGTAGTTTCCCAAAGCTGTTCGGGATCCATCTCTCCAAGACCCTTATAACGCTGAATCTTATTATTCTGATCACGTCCAACATCATTTAGAATTTTATTTAATTCTTCATCGCTGTACGCATACCATATTTTTTTATTTTTCTCCAGCTTATAGAGCGGAGGCTGAGCCAGATAAACATGACCTGTTTTTATTAATTCAGGCATAAATCTGTATAAAAATGTGAGCATCAAAGTAGCAATGTGCGCACCATCTACATCGGCATCAGTCATAATGATTATCTTATTGTATCTAAGCTTTTCAATATCAAAATCATCATGAATACCTGTTCCGAAAGCAGTGATCATAGCTTTAATCTCTGCATTTCCGTATATCTTATCTATTCTTGCCTTTTCAACATTCAGTATTTTTCCTCGAAGTGGAAGAATAGCCTGAGTTGCACGTGATCTTGCAGTCTTAGCTGAACCACCGGCTGAATCACCCTCAACTATAAATATCTCGCAATTCTTCGGATCTTTATCTGAACAGTCTGCAAGCTTACCGGGAAGTCCAAGACCATCCAGTGCAGATTTTCTTCTTGTCAGATCCCTTGCTTTTCTAGCAGCATCCCTTGCATGCTGTGCAAGAATAGCCTTCTCCAGAATAACCTTGGCAACCTGAGGATTCTGTTCAAGGAAATATGTGAGCTGTTCAGAAACAACACTGTTTACAGCACCTCTTGCTTCACTGTTTCCAAGCTTCTGCTTAGTCTGTCCTTCAAACTGAGGATCCTCTATCTTAACACTGATGATAGATGTAAGTCCCTCTCTGATATCATCGCCGGTAAGATTATCCTCATTATCCTTGAGCATTTTCTTTTCTCTGGCATAATCATTGAATGTCTTTGTAAGCGCAGCTTTAAATCCCTCAAGGTGAGTTCCACCTTCAGGAGTATTTATATTGTTTACAAAAGTATAAGTACTTTCATTAAACGAATCATTATGCTGAAGAGAAACTTCAACCTGAACATTGTTCTTGTTTCCCTCAAAATACATTATCTGATCATAAAGGACTGTCTTGCTCTTGTTAAGGTATTGAACAAATTCCTTGATTCCGCCCTCATAATGGAAGGTCTGTTCTATTATGTCCTCGCCTTCCTGAACACGATAATCTCTTAAAGTAATTTTAAGTCCCTTTGTAAGAAAAGCCATCTCTCTAAGACGCTGCTTTAGGATGTTATAGTCAAAAACAGTTGTCTCTTTAAAAATCTGAGCATCAGGCTTAAAGCTTACCTTAGTACCGGAGGTAACTACTTCTGTTGTTCCCATTTCCTTTAATGGATAACATACCTTACCTCTCTCGTAGCGCTGCTGATAAATTTTGCCTTCACGTACAACCTGAACTTCAAGCCATTCTGAAAGTGCATTTACTACTGATGCACCTACACCATGAAGTCCACCTGATACCTTATATCCTCCACCGCCGAATTTCCCACCGGCATGAAGTATTGTAAATACTACTTCTACACCTGTAAGACCTGATTTATGGTTAACATCAACAGGTATTCCTCTACCATTATCCATAACAGTTATAGTATTATCTGCATTGATATTAACTTCAATATGATCACAAAATCCGGCAAGTGCCTCATCTACTGAATTATCTACAATTTCATAAACAAGATGATGAAGTCCTCTTGCTGCAGTAGTTCCTATATACATTCCGGGTCTTTTACGAACTGCTTCGAGTCCTTCAAGAATCTGTATTTGGTCTGCACCGTAATTATTTTCAACCTTACTCATTTTTTTCCTCTATTCTTCAGGTATACTTCCGTTTACAACTCTGAATATTTTGTTTATTTCAAAACGATTATTAACAAATTCATCGAGACCTGTACACGTAATTATTGTTTGAATATTTCCAATCGTATTTAGCAAATAATTTTGTCTGTTACTGTCTAATTCCGATAGTACATCATCGAGTAATAGTACAGGATTTTCTTTTTTGGATCTTTTTACAATCTCAATTTCTGACAACTTCAATGATAACGAGGCTGTCCTTTGCTGACCCTGAGATCCGTATTTTCTGATATCTATTTCTTCAGGTACATTTTCAGTACGCACATTAAATGAAAAGTCATCCTTATGAGGACCTATTGTTGTCTGTTTAAGATATATATCTTTTTGTCTGGAACTTTTAAGCTTGTCCTCATATTCTTCTACTGTAACATTTGGTTCGTAGTAGATTCTTAATTTTTCTCTGTCACCGGTAAGTTTAGTATGAATCGGATCTATTATTTCACATAAATCCTTAATGAATTTATCACGGGACTTTATAATAACCGATCCATATTCCAAAAGCTGTTTATCCTGAACATCAAGAAGAACACTGTTTTCAGGATGTTCAAACATATCCTTAAGAACCTTGTTTCTCTCAGTTATCAGCTTATTATATTTTGCAAGATTCTCTAAATAAATTTGATCCAGCTGACAAAGCTCCATATCCATGAATCTTCGCCTTTCCGCCGGACCATCTTTAATAATACTAAGATCCTCTGGAGAAAAAAATACAACATTGCATCTGCCTACAAGGTCAGATGCTTTTCTTATTTTTTGACCATCAATTGCAATTCCTTTGGATTTACTTTTTCTCAGGTGCATATCTACACGATATTCAGCACCATCTCTTTCGATGATTGTTCTGATATGTCCCTCTTCTTTACCAAAGGAAATAATCTCTTTATCCTTACTACCTTTGTGGGACTTGGTTGTAGCAGCAAGATAAATAGCCTCAAGGATATTAGTCTTTCCCTGGGCATTGTCACCATATAGAATGTTGGTTCCACTGCTGAATTCTATTCTTAAGTTTTTATAATTTCTAAAATCTGCAAGTTCTAATGACTTAATTATCATTTCGTTATTTGTACCTGAATGCCTTCATATTCAAACATATCCCCACTATAGAGCTTACGGCCCCTTCTGGTCTCAACTTCCCCGTTTACTTTCACGAGTCCCTCTTGAATATCTACTTTGGCATCGACTCCGGATTCCTCAAGTCCTGCTTTTTTCATAGCCTGACCCAATTTAATAAATTCGTCGCCTTCTCTTAAATTTACTGATATTTTTTCCATTATTTTAGCTCACTGTTGTAAAGTTTATAGGAAGAACAAGATAAATATAAGTTGAATCCTTGTCCCTTATAAAGCAGGGTGCCTTAGGATTAACCATATAAATATCTATATTCTCATCTTCAATAACACGAAGTGCATCTATCAAAAACTTAGGGTTAAAACCAATAATAAGATCTTTACCCTGTTTTTCTATATCAATTTCCTCATCCATACTTCCTATGGTTGAGTTTATCTTTAATTCCATTTTCTCATCATTTATTGAAATGATTACTGGTTTCTTATCGCCTTCTTTGACGAGAAGAGTAGCTCTGTCTATACAATCGAGCATTTCTTTTCTGGAGATGGTCATTTTTGTTTCATAATCACTTGAAAGCATCTGATCAATGTTAAAATATTCGCCTTCAAGAAGTCTGGAAACAACTATAGTTTTATCAAATTCGAATAAAATATGTTTATCTGTAAAGAAAATATCTACTTTGTTTTCTGTGCTGTCACCGATTATCTTACTTATATCAGATAAAGTTTTTCCCGGTACAACAACCTTCTTAGGAGCATAAGAGTTCTGTAATTTAACTTTTCTGATGGATATACGATGTCCATCAAGTGATACGAGCTTTAAAGTATCCTGATTAATCTCAAAAAGCTCACCACTCATCATCTTATTTGCATCATTTTCTGCAATGGAGAAGATGGTCTGTTGGATTATATTCTTCAAAGTGTATTGTGATACAGATATTCCATCGATTCTCTCAATACTTGGCAGATATGTAAAGTCATCTGCATTACGTCCAACAATACTAAACTTAGCCTTTTCACAGATAATAGTAACTTTACCGCTGGAATCGGAATCTATAGTTACATCGCTGTCAGGTAACTTTCTGATTATATCAAAAAAGATTTTTGCATCAATAGCGATATAGCCTCTTTCTAAGATATTGCCATCAACCTCTGTCTGAATTCCAAGTTCCATGTCATTGGCAATAAACTTGATGACTCCTTCAGTAGCATCTATGAGGATGCATTCTAATATTGACATTGTTGTCTTATTCGGTACAGCTTTTGAAACTATCTGCAGTCCGGTAATAAGCTTTGATTTTGAACAAACAAATTTCATGAATGAAAGAACTCCCTCCAATCGATATGTAGTGGAACACACAAACTCCATGTATATATAAATTAATAATACTTAGTAGTATTTAGTAATAATAGATGTAGATTTGTGGAAATCCGTATTTATTATACAATTTATCTGGCTTATTTACAAATTTTTAATAGTTGATAAATAAAAATTTAATGTAGAAAAGTTTATTCTAGCCCACAGGGCAAATTTTGCGATTTCAGCCTATATAAAACTTTTCCACTCCAATTCACAGTTCATAAACAATTTATAAAGTATTTATAAACTGACTTATCCACTTTTATTTAATCAGAGCAACTGGCAAGATATATCACAAGCTTATTGCAAGTCATGTAAGTAAATCCTGCGAGGTTCATTGCAGCTTTACATTTATTGTTAAGCCAAAGGGTTTAGCTTCTTATTAATAATATCTATGTTTCTTTTTAGCTCATCATCAATTTCAAGAAGATCTTTAATTTTGCTAATACCGCTCATTACTGTTGTATGATCCTTTTTGCCAAGAGATTTACCTATTTCCTCGAGTGGAGCATCAGTAAGTTCTCTTGCAAGATACATAACAATCTGTCGTGGAAGAACGATTTCTTTGTTTCTTTTTTTAGAAGCAACATCTTCCTGTCTGACACCATACTGCTCACAGACTGTTGTAATGATAAGAGGTATTGTTATTACTTTCGAAGCGTCCGGATAAATAATATCCTTAAGAGCTTCTTTTGCATTATCCAAAGTTATTTCTACTTTATTAAGACGGGAGAATGCGATTATCTTATTGTACGCACCCTCAAGCTCACGGATATTTGACTTAATATTAGTAGCAATATATTCGAAAATCTCATCATCAATGTGCTTGGAATAACTTTCAGCGTTTTTCTTAAGAATTGCCATTCTTGTTTCATAATCAGGAGCCTGGATATCTGATATAAGACCCATCTCAAATCTTGATCTGAATCTTTCTTCAAGGGTTTCCATTTCCTTAGGCGGTTTATCAGATGAAATAATAATCTGTTTACCTGACTGATGAAGAACATTGAATGTGTGGAAAAATTCTTCCTGAGTACTTTCCTTACCTATAATAAACTGAACATCATCGACCATAAGTACATCAACAGTACGATATTTGTCTCTGAGTCTGCTCATGGCTTCGGCTTTACCACTTCTGATTGATTCGATAACTTCATTGGTGAATTGCTCAGATGTTACGTACAGTACTTTAAAATTAGGATTATTTTCTATAATAAAGTGACCTATAGCATGCATCAGGTGAGTCTTACCAAGTCCGGGTCCTCCATAAAGAAACAGAGGATTATATGCTTCACCAGGTGATTCTGCCACAGCTAAAGAAGCGTTATATGCGAATCTGTTATTTCCACCTACTACGTAAGTATCAAACACATACTTAGGATTTAGATTGGAAAATTCATAATTATTCTGATTATTCTTAGATCCGTCATCGTTATTTGTAAGAGTTTCTTCATTATTAATATGTGCATCTTTTTCTAATAAGAATTCGACCTCAATATTCTTATTTAGAAACTCTGACAAAGTAACCTTGAAGAACATTTGATATTTCCGTTCTATATAATTAAGGAAGTTATTGTCATCAAATGGAATCAAAATAATAACAGTTCCATTTTCATATTTATAGAATGATAGAGGATTGATCCATGTTTCAAAAGAAATAGCAGTCATCCCAAGTTCTCTGCGTATTTCGTCTTTAAGATTGTCAAAGTTTTCTGCAAGCTTTTTAGTAATATCTGTTTCCTTTTCCATAAAAGTCTCCCATATTGAATTTAAGATTCATTTTATATTATGGATAACTAAATATCAAATTGTAGGAAATTGTGGATAACTTTTTTGAAAATATTTTTATTTTCAACATTTTTTGGGGTGTGAGTGGAAAAGTGGAAAAATAGTATAAAGATAATCACCGTCGGAAAGCCGCATGAATACTGGAATTGTGAAAAGTTATCCCTTTTTATTCAAAATGTTTTCCACAATTAATCCACAATTTGTGGATAAGATTTGCAAGTTTACAGATAATAACAGTTTATCCACAAAATCAACATTTAGATGTGGATAACTTTTTCTCACACCATATGTTGATAAACATTTTTTAAAAAAATTTAGTAAGTTATCCACATTTTTTTTTATAACTTGACGGAAATGCTTAATTTTATTATAATAACATCGATTTTTTCTGATTCAGACAATTAAATTATTTTGCTAAATAGATTTAAGAAGGAGGTGTATTTCGACTATGAAGAGAACTTATCAGCCGCATAAGCTTCAGAGAGCTCGTGTTCACGGCTTTAGAGCAAGAATGGCAACTAAGGGAGGCAGAAAGGTACTTGCTGCCAGAAGACTTAAGGGTAGAAAGAAAATATCTGCATAATAGGGACCACATTATGTTGTGGTCTTATTACGCGAATGTGCATAGATGCATATTCGCGTATTTTCTTATCTTGTAGGAATTCTGTTCAGATTTCTTATTATGATAAAAACACTCCGTAAGGATTATTTATATGCAAAAAACAGAGAGTTTAAAGAAAACTTCTGATTTTCATCTTGTTTATAAAACTGGTAAAAGCTACGCAGATAAAAATATTGTTGTTTATGTCAGAAAAAATGATAGTTCTATAAACAGACTTGGAATATCAGCAAGTAAAAAAGTAGGTAACAGTATTGTAAGGCACAGGTTTGCAAGACTAGTTAGAGAAGTTTACCGGCTACATGAAAATATATTTAATAGTGGTTTAGATATAGTAGTCGTGGCCAGAAGCCGTGCTAAGGATGCAACATATTTCGATATAGAAAAGTCATTCTTATATCTGGCCGGTAAGTCTCATCTAAGGAAAAATGATGAGGTGAAATATGAAGAGAGTATTGATATATCTAATTAAAATATATCAAAGGTATGTTTCTCCTTTAAAAAGAACAAAATGTCCGTATATACCAACATGTTCACAATACGGATTGGAAGCAATAGAAAAATACGGTGCCTTAAAAGGAAGTTTACTGGCAGCTTGGAGGATTTTGAGATGTAATCCTTTTTCAAGCGGTGGTTATGATCCTGTACCGTAAGTATTGGAGGATTAGTTTTGAATATTGTTACACTTACACAATATCAGGGGAAAATAGTAGGTCCGATTGCGTGGCTTCTTGGTCACATCATGAATTGGATTTTTATATTCCTTAATAAGATTGGTGTACCAAGTACCGGTCTTGCTATTATTTTATTTACAATCATTATGTATCTTTTTCTTATGCCGCTTACTTATAAGCAGCAGAAGTTTTCAAAGCTTCAGAGTAGGATGAATCCTGAACTTCAGGCTATTCAGGCAAAGTACAAAGGTAAAAAAGATAATGATTCAATGCTTGCCCAGCAGGAAGAGATAAAGGCTCTTTATGCTAAGTATGGTGTTTCACAGACAGGAAGCTGTCTTCAGCTTTTAATACAGTTTCCTATTATGATTGCCTTGTATAGAGTAATTTATTCTATGCCTGCATATGTTAGTCAGATAAAGGAATCATTTTATCCTTTAGTAAGTCAGCTCAGAGAGACAGCCGGTGCATCTGATTTCATACAGACACTTTCAAGTGCTTCACAGTACGCAAAACAGTTTAGCAATGAAGCTTTTACTTCAGGTGATACTTCTTATATTGAGAATACATTCATTGATGTTTTGTATAAATCATCAACTGCTGATTGGAATGCACTTACAGAAAAATTTGGAAGTCTTGCTTCTTCAATAACCAACACTCATGATTTACTTAACAGATATAATAGCTTCCTTGGACTTAATATAGGTGATTCACCTTCATATATGATCCAAACTGCATTTAGTAATAAATCATTTGCGTTGTTTATTGGTGCACTGATCATTCCTGCACTTTCATTCTTAACTCAGTGGATAAGTTTAAAGCTTATGCCTCAGCCTGCAACTTCAAATGATCCTAATGACCAGGCAGCTCAGATGGCTAATTCTATGAAGACCATGAATATGATGATGCCTCTTATGTCATTATTCTTTACATTCACATTTCCTGCAGGTCTTGGTATTTATTGGATTATTGGTGCAGTTGTTCGTACTATCCAGCAGATTCTTATCAATAAGCATATTGATAGCATGGATATAGATGCTGAGATTGAGAAAAACACAGAGAAGTATAATAAAAAGCTTGAGGAAATGAAGTCAACACCTCAGATGAACAGATATGCTAATCTGAATACAAGAACAATGAATACAGTTACTTCTACTCGTTCTGAAAAAGAGAAGGAAGCTGGTCTGAAAAAAGCAAATGATATTTACTCATCTGGAAAGGTAAATAAGAATAGTCTCCTTGCCAGAGCAAATATGGTAAAAGAATTTGATAACAGGAATAACTGATTAGGGGATATAAAAATGGAATATATTGAGATTTCTAAAAAAACTGTAGAAGAATGCATTACAGAGGCATGTGCTCAGCTCATGGTTACAAGTGATAATCTTGATTATGAAGTTGTTTCTACCGGTTCAACAGGCTTTCTTGGATTAAATGTTAAGCCTGCTGTGATCAGAGCAAGAGTAAAAGAAGCTGATTCCAAAAATGATGTTCTGAAATCTTCAAATGATAATAAAAATGATTTCAAAGCAAAAGAAGAAGTCAAAAAAGAGGAATCAAAAAAACCTGAAGTTGTTAATGATAAACCTCAGGATAATACTGAGAAAGTATCATCTGCTAAAGAAAGTGAAGCTAAGGAGATATCTTATGTTTATGAGCATGATTTCATAAACAAAGCTAATGAATTCTTAGCTAATGTATTTAGTACCATGAACATGAAAGTTGATGTCAAGGCTAAATATAATCAGACAGATAAAATTCTTGAGATTGATCTTGCAGGTGATGAGATGGGTGTTCTTATTGGTAAGAGAGGTCAGACTCTTGACTCACTGCAATATCTTATTTCACTTGTAGTTAACAGAGATAGTGAAGATTACATTCATGTGAAGGTTGATACTGAGAATTATAGGGATAGAAGAAAAGCAACTCTTGAAAATCTTGCAAAGAATATTGCTTATAAGGTTCGTAAGAACAGACAAGCTGTTTCACTTGAACCTATGAATCCTTATGAAAGAAGAATTATTCACTCAGCACTTCAAACTGACAAGTATGTTACAACTCACAGTGAAGGTGAAGAGCCTTTCAGAAGGGTTGTAGTAACTCTTAAGAAATAATGATCAAATTAAGAGCTGCCATTGATTTTACATTAATTTCAATTGGCAGCTTTTATTACTATTTTTTTAAAGGAATAAAAATATGTTTTTTAAGGATGATACAATTTGCGCAATAGCAACGGCAATGATAGACGCCGGGATCGGAATAATAAGAATAAGTGGTGATAATGCCATAAATATTACTGACAAGATTTATATAGATGCAAAAGGAAATCATTCCCTGAAAAAATATGAGAGTCATACCATTAATTATGGATTTATAGTTGATGAAAATGAGACAAAAGTAGATGAAATTATGATTTCCATAATGAAGGCACCCAGAAGTTACACAAAAGAAGATGTTGTGGAAATAAATTCTCATGGTGGCAGATTAATTATGGAATCCATTTTAAATCTACTGATCAGAAATGGATGCAGAATTGCTGAACCCGGTGAATTTACAAAGAGAGCTTTTTTAAATGGAAGAATCGATTTAACAAGAGCCGAAGCAGTAATGGATTTAATTCATGCAAAGAACGATTTTTCTATGAAAAATTCTGAGCTGCAACTAAGTGGAAAACTATTTAATAAAATAGAAGATTTAAGAAAAGAAATTTTATATGAAATGGCATATATAGAATCTGCTATTGATGATCCTGAAAATTATGATCTGACTGATTATGATACCAGACTTAGTACTCAGAACAGTAAATGGATTAAAAGTCTTGAAAAATTAATTGAGTCTTCAGACGAAGGCATAATTAGAAAAGACGGAATCAGAACAGCCATAATTGGAAAACCAAATGCAGGAAAGTCTTCCTTACTTAACAAACTTGCCGGAGAGGAAAAGGCAATTGTTACAGATATAGAAGGAACGACAAGAGATATTATTGAAGAGAATATCAGATTAGGCGATATTATTTTAAAGGTAATGGATACTGCAGGAATAAGAGATACAGAAGATAAGATTGAAAAAATCGGAGTAGATCTTGCTCTTAAATCTGCAAATAATGCTGATTTGATTTTATATATTATAGATTCTACAGACAAAGCTTTTTCTAATGAAAATAGGATAAAAGATCTTATTAGAGATAAGCATGCGATAATTCTGCTTAATAAGAATGATAGAACAGAAAGCATAAATGTTTTAGAAAATGACATTCATAATATTTACGGGAAAAATATTCCGGTAATAAAAACATCAATGGTTGATGAAACCGGAATTGATGAATTAAAGAAAATAATAACAGATATGTTCTTTAGTGGAGATATTATTCCTAAAGAAGAGATATATGTTACAAATATCAGACAAAAAGAAGCTTTGATAAACGCACTTGAAAGTTTGAATAAAGTTAAGCTAAGTGTTGATGCTTGTATGTCTGAAGATTTTTACACAATTGATCTGATGAACGCTTATGCATTTTTAGGTGAGATAATTGGTAAAGAAGTTGATGAAGATTTAATTGAAGAGATTTTCTCAAAATTCTGTATGGGAAAATAAAATTTTTGGAGAGTATAAATGATAGCTGATAGAGTTGATGTGATAGTAATTGGCGGTGGACATGCTGGTTGTGAGGCCGGACTTGCTGCAGCAAGACTTGGTCTTAAAACTATTGTGTTTACACTTAGTGTAGATAATATTGCCTTTATGCCTTGTAATCCGCATATTGGTGGTTCATCAAAAGGACATCTTGTTAGAGAAATAGATGCTTTAGGTGGAGAGATGGGAAAAAATATTGATAAAACATATCTTCAATCTAAAATGCTTAATAAATCTAAAGGTCCTGCGATTCATTCACTTCGAGCTCAGGCTGATAAACTTGAATATTCCAAATCTATGAAAAAGATACTTCAGTCTCAGAAAAATCTTATGATAAAGCAATCTGAGATTGAAGAAATATTGTTTGATGAACTTGATCAGAATGAAGATAAGGAATTATTGGAATCAGGATACTCAAAAACAGTAAGAGGTGTTAAGACTGTAACAGGATTAGTTTATGAATCAAAGGCAGTAATATTATGTACCGGAACTTATTTAAAGAGTAGATGTTTATGTGGTGAATCTATTTCTTACACTGGTCCTAATGGGTTACAGCCTTCTAATTTACTTTCTGATTCTTTGATAAAAGCAGGAGTTGAATTAAGAAGATTTAAAACCGGAACACCTGCAAGAATGGATGGTAGTACAATTGATTATTCGAAAATGGAAATACAGACTGGTGATACCCCGGTTATTCCTTTTTCTTTTGATACAAATCCTGATGATATTCAGAAAGAGCAGTATAATTGTTATCTGACATATACAAACGAAAAAACACATGAAATAATCCGAGAAAACATACACAGATCACCTATTTATTCTGGAGTGATTGAAGGAATAGGTCCCAGATATTGTCCTTCAATAGAAGATAAGGTAGTAAAATTCCCGGATAAGATCAGACACCAGGTATTTATTGAACCCGAAGGAACTTATACAAATGAGATGTATGTAGACGGAATGTCCTCTTCAATGCCTGAGGATGTTCAGCTTAAAATGTATAGATCTGTTCCCGGACTTGAAAACTGTGTGATAGTAAAAAATGCATATGCAATTGAATATGATTGTTTATGTTCAGGTCAGCTTGCACCCACATTGGAAATAAAAAATATCCATGGACTTTTCAGTGCAGGTCAGTTTAATGGAAGTAGTGGTTATGAAGAAGCTGCAGCACAGGGATTGTATGCAGGTATAAATGCATCAATGCAAATTTTAAATAAGCCATACTTATCAATTGACAGATCTGAAGGATATATTGGAGTTCTTGTAGATGACATTGTTACAAAGGATAATTTGGAACCATATAGAATGATGACATCAAGAGCTGAGTATAGACTTTTACTTAGACAAGATAATGCAGATATTCGTCTGAGAAAAAAAGGATATGAAGTAGGTCTTATCTCAGAAGAAAAATATTCAGCTTTGATTAAGAAGGAAGAGCAGATTAAAAATGAAATGGACAGATTGAAAAGTATAAAAGTAGGTGCTTCTTCTAATGTCCAGGAATTTATGGAAAAACTTAATTCTCCAAAATTAAAAACAGCAGTCTCACTTGCTGAACTTATTTGCAGACCTGAATTAAATTATGAAAATATCAAAGAACTTGATAAAGACAGACCTTCATTACCGAATGATGTTATAGAGCAGGTTGAGATAAATATTAAATATGAAGGATATATCGAAAGACAGCAACGTCAGGTTGATAAATTCAGAAAGATGGAAAATAAGAAAATTCCTTCTAATATAGATTACGATGATGTAATAAGTTTGAGACTCGAAGCCAGAGCAAATCTTAAAAAGTTTAAGCCGAAAAATGTTGGACAGGCTTCTCGTATAAGTGGAGTTAATCCGGCTGATATTTCAGTTTTACTTGTTTACCTTGAAAATTATAACAGAAATAATAACCACTAATTATATTATATGTTTCACGTGAAACACTACATCTTGTATTTTTAAGGAGTACTTATTTTGAATAATAACTTTGATAATCTTGTAAGAGATTTGGAAGAATACAATATTTCAATAACCGATGAGCAAATTGATCAGTTAGAGAAATACTATAAGCTTTTATTGGAGTGGAATGAAAAAATAAATCTTACAGCGATTACTGAATTTGAAGATGTATGTAAATTACATTTTGTGGATTCAGTTTCATCCTGCCAGTTTTTTGATTTTCAAAATAAATCATTGTCGGTAATTGATATAGGAACAGGTGCTGGATTTCCAGGAATAGTTTTAAAAATTTTTTATCCGGAATTAAATGTAACCCTATTAGATTCATTACAAAAGAGAATTACATTTTTAAACAAAGTTATTGATGAGCTTTCATTAAATAAAGAAGGTTCTATTAAGACTGTTCATGGAAGAGCAGAAGATTTTGCTGATTCAAAAAATGGTGTACTTCGCGAAAAATTTGATGTAGCAGTTTCAAGAGCAGTAGCAAGATTTTCAACCTTATGTGAGTATGATTTACCTTATGTAAAAAAAGGTGGATGCTTTATTGCTTATAAAGGTGATAAAGGAATAGAAGAAGTAAAAGAAGCTAAAAATGCTATTTTTCTTTTAGGTGGAAAAATTAAACTTGTTGAAGAATTTGTATTACCTAACTCAGATATTAAAAGAACAATTTGTATTATAGATAAGGTTCAGGAAACATCTTCAAAGTATCCGCGTAAAGCTGGAACACCTCAGAAAAATCCATTATAAAGGATAGTTGTCTGTAGTATAAAAGTTTCACGTGAAACATTACAATTTAAAATAAAAATTTTACAATAAATTGTTTCACGTGAAACATATAAACCCAATATATAGTTATTTCAAATCGTGAAACATTAATAGAAGTATTATTGTGCAAAAAATAGATATAATTTAGTAAATACTTTTAAAAAGAAGATTTTTATATAATTCTTTGTCTTTAGAATTGTCACATCTTAAACGCAAAGAGAAAAATTATGATATAATTACAAGGTTAAAAATTAAGAGGGAGAGAAAAAAATAATGGGACGAGCAATTGCAATAGCTAACCAAAAGGGTGGAGTCGGTAAAACTACTACATCAATCAATCTGTCTGCAACATTAGCAGAGAAAGGAAAAAAAGTATTAGTTATAGATACAGATCCTCAAGGAAATACTACCAGCGGATTTGGATTAAATAAAAATCAATTAGAAAATACTATATATGAATTACTGATTGGAGAGTGCAAAGTAAATGATGCACTTTACAAAGATGTCGTAGATGGGGTAGATATTATACCTTCCAATGTCAACTTAGCTGCAGTAGAAATTGAATTGATTGACATGGAAGAAAAAGAATTTATACTAAAAAAGGCAATTGAAAAGATTAGAAAGAATTATGATTTTATTATCATAGATTGTCCTCCTTCATTAAGTATGTTGACTATTAATGCTATGACTACTGCAAATACAGTATTAGTTCCGATTCAATGTGAGTATTATGCATTGGAAGGATTAAGTCAATTGGTACACACGGTAAATCTTGTGAAAGAAAGATTAAATGAAGATCTTGAGATGGAAGGTGTTATTTTCACAATGTACGATTCCAGAACTAATCTTTCCATGCAAGTAGTAGAAAATGTTAAAGACCATATTTCTGAAAATGTATATAAAACCATTATTCCAAGAAATATCAGATTAGCTGAAGCTCCCAGTTATGGTCTTCCTATTAATTTATATGATACTAAGTCATCAGGAGCTGAGGCATATAGATTATTGGCAGATGAAGTTATAGGTAGAAAATTCTAAATAAAACTATTGAATATATGGTATAAATGGTATCACGTGAAACAAAAAAATTTTAATAACATATATTTAATAAAAAAGGAAAGAGGAAATGAATGGCAACTAAAAATGTTAAAAGAGGATTGGGGAAAGGTTTGGATGCTTTGATAGCACCTGCACCTGCTTCTTCTACTAAAAAGAGTGATAATAGCAATCATGAAGATGGACAGATTGTTACAGTAAATATTACAAAGGTTGAGCCAAATAGAGATCAGCCAAGAAAAATATTCGATGAAGATAAATTGTTAGAGTTATCTGATTCAATTAAACAATATGGTATTATTAACCCTCTGATTGTACAGGACAGAGGAGACCACTATGAAATTATCGGTGGTGAAAGAAGATGGAGAGCAGCTAAAAAAGCCGGACTTAAAGAAGTACCTGTAATTATTAAGAATCTCTCTGATCAGGAAATTGCAGAGTATGCTCTTATAGACAATATTCAAAGAGATGATTTGAATCCTATAGATGAAGCATTAGCATTTAAAAAACTTATTGATGATTTCGGTTATACCCAGGATGTTGTCGCTGAAAAAGTTTCAAAAAGTCGTGTAGCAATTACAAACTCATTAAGACTTCTCAAACTCTGTGAGGAAGTTCGCCAGATGGTTATTGATGGAAAGCTTTCGACAGGACATGCAAGAGCAATTATTTCTATCGAAGATAAAGAAAAGCAGATACAAATTGCCGAGCAGATATTTGACCAGAAAATGAGTGTTCGTGATACTGAAAAGCTTGTTAAAAATTTAGGTAAAACTCCTAAACAGAATAATAAAAAGAAAACAAATTTGAATCCAAGCGTTGAATCAGTATATAGAGAACTGGAAGATAAATGTACACAAGCCACAGGTACTAAAGTTTCAATATCTACTAAGGGAGATGGAATAGGGAAAATTGAAATAGAATTCTATAGTACAGATGATCTTGAAAAAATAACAGAAAGATTATTTAAATAGGGGTGATATGGTATGAACAGTAACTTATTTGAACAACTTGGATTAAATATTGATATTGCCTTTATACTTATTGCATTACTTGTAATTATAATAATCCAGTTTATTTTAATATTTATTCAGGGGAATAAGGTAAATAAAATAAAAGAGCAGATATCAAGATTCATGAAGGGAAGAGAAGCAGCTTCCCTTGAAGATGAAATAGTAGCTCTTTTTGAAGATAATAAGATTATTAAAGCAACAACAGAAAAGAATCAAAAAGATATAGATGATTTATATGACAGATTAGCAACATGCTTTCAAAAAGTTGGGATAGTAAAGTATGACGCATTTAATCAGATGGGTGGACAATTAAGTTATTCAATAGCACTTCTTGATGAAGATAATAATGGATTCTTATTGAATTCCGTTCACAGTTCAGATGGATGCTATTCATACTCCAAAGAAATAAGACATGGAAAATGTAAGCTTGAACTTGGAGATGAAGAGCAGATGGCATTAAATGAAGCAATTGATTATCAAAATTAAAATATATTATTTAAAGGGGAATAAAAAATGATAGACATTAGATTTTTAAGAGAAAATCCTGAACTTGTAAAGGAAAATATAAAGAAGAAATTTCAGGATGAAAAACTTCCGTTAGTAGATGAAGTAATCGAGCTTGATGATGAGCGCAGAAAAAATCAGCAGGAAGCAGATAATTTAAGAGCTCACAAAAATAAGATATCCAAAGAAATCGGTGCATTAATGGCACAGGGTAAAAAAGAAGAAGCTGAGGCTAAAAAAGCAGAAGTAGCTGCCAATGCAAAGAGACTGGAAGAACTTGAGGAAAATCAGAAAGTTGTCGATGAAAAAGTAATGAAGATAATGATGGTTATTCCTCAGATCATAGATGAGAGTGTACCGATTGGTAAGGATGACTCTGAAAATGTAGAAATTGAGAAATTTGGAGATCCGTTTGTTCCTGATTTTGAAATACCTTATCATACAGATATAATGGAAAGATTTAACGGTATTGATTTTGATGCTGCAAGAAGAGTTGCAGGAAATGGTTTCTATTATCTCATGGGAGATATAGCAAGACTTCATTCAGCTGTTATTTCTTATGCTAGAGATTTCATGATTGACAGAGGATTTACATATTGTGTTCCTCCTTTTATGATTCATGGAAATGTTGTTGAAGGTGTTATGAGTTTCCCTGAGATGGAAGCCATGATGTACAAGATTGAAGGTGAAGACTTGTATCTTATCGGAACAAGTGAGCATTCAATGATTGGTAAATTTAAAGATCAGCAGATTTTAGAAGAAGAATTACCGCAGACACTTACAAGTTATTCACCTTGCTTCAGAAAAGAAAAAGGTGCCCACGGAATTGAAGAACGTGGAGTTTATAGAATCCATCAGTTTGAAAAACAGGAAATGATTGTTGTATGCAAGCCTGAAGAATCAAAGATGTGGTATGACAAGCTTTGGCAGAACACAGTTGATTTATTTAGATCGCTTGATATTCCGGTTCGTACATTGGAATGTTGCTCAGGAGACCTTGCAGATCTTAAGTGCAAGTCCTGTGACGTAGAAGCATGGTCACCTAGACAGAAGAAATACTTTGAAGTTGGAAGCTGCTCTAACTTAGGTGATGCTCAGGCAAGAAGACTTAAGATCAGAATTAAGAGTAAAGACGGAAATTATCTTGCTCACACATTAAATAATACTGTAGTAGCACCGCCTCGTATGCTTATCGCATTTTTAGAGAACAATCTTAATGAAGACGGTTCAGTAAATGTTCCTGTAGCATTAAGACCTTACATGGGCGGAAAAGAAAAACTTATACCAGTAAAATAAATACATGATTTAATTTATTAAATAGAAAGGAGGTGAAATCCTTGCATAATTATTTAAGAGCCATAGGCTTTGAAAATTTTAAAAGCAGAGAAGATATTCAACAGTTAATAGCTATGACAGTTCAACAAGCTGACTCAAGATCCTATGTTACGAAAGATGGAGAAAAACTAATTGGAGAATTCTGCAAGGATTTCGCTGATGGAATAGGAATTTGTGTTTGCGGCGAATTCAATGAGCAGGACAAATTCCTATATGATTACTATTATCCATATATCAAAGGAACAAGAATAACTACTGAAGAAGATATAACTGTTTCAAGACACTCATCCAAGGAATCATATGCAGGTGTATGTGATGATCTGAGAGTAGGAGTAACAATTATTTTCTATCTTCAGAACATGGTGCCTTATATAAAAATTCAAAATGAAAACAGATTCCCAATCAAAGGCACAACCCTTACTTTATCAGCACTTTCTCTTAAAGGCACAATAGTTATGCCTATAGCAAAAACTGATAGTGATAAGAAGTATGAAAAAAAGCGAATAAGAGAAAGAGAAAAACTGATGTACAAGGCACGTAAAGGTGATGAATCAGCAATGGAATCTCTTTCAATTGAAGAAATGGATACATACAGTGCCATAACAAAGCACATAAAGACAACAGATATTTATACAATAATTGATAATTATTTTATGCCGTTTGGAGTTGAATGTGATCAATACTCGGTGATGGGAGAAATTTTGGAATGTCATGAAGTTACAAATAAACTGACAGGACAAAATCTCGAAATGATGACAATTAATTGTAATGAACTTATTTTTGATCTTTGTATAAATAAAAAAGATTTGCTGGGAGAACCTCTTCCCGGCAGAAGATTTAAGGGAAACATCTGGATGCAGGGGTATGTTAATTATCCTGATATGTAAGAATCTTGATGAAAAAGGAAAGTTTTCACGATAAAAGTCATACTTTTTTGTGGATAACTATCCCTAAATCAAAGAATTAATGGAATAAATTTTATATCTCATACCATTTTTAATTAAGAAGGTGACTTGTAATAGTTAATTCCACTTTGTAAGAGTAAATTCCACCTTGTAGGAGTAAATTCCACG
>NZ_JNKH01000049.1:0-24096 GCF_000701985.1 Butyrivibrio sp. WCE2006
TGCGTCAGAATGTTTCATATAAGTGCCTCCTTGTAGTGAAAGTAACGTTTATGCCTTCACTACAAGGGCCGCACTCGTTACCTCTAAACAGCATCAGTAACGAGTGCGGCCGCGCATTTTGAACGGCTTGTCAACTATTTTTCATAATAATTTTTGTTAGGGGTAAGAAAAAAGCAGATCTTCGTTATTTACGAAAATCTGCTAAAGTAAATGACATTGTCTCTGAACTGCTACAGTGTAAATATCTTCAATAAGTCTGATTCCTCCGGTGTAGCCGACGATGAAGTCATCGAATACTACCTTGTCGTTAACAGGCCAGGAGATATTTAAGAAGTTACCACTTAAGTCTTCAGTTACTTCCTTATCGTAGTATCCGCCAAGGATAAGTGGATATCCATGATAATCATGTTCCTTTATAGCCTCATGAATCTTATAACCGTCTGTTTCAAACACTGCCTCAGCCTGAAGTCCATAATTCAGCTCTTTGAATTCTTCAGCAATTGCTTCTCTGTATTCCTTTGGAGTATCGTCTGTGATGAACTGCTTTGCAGGAATCAGCCCAAGATCATTTGTCAAAAACTTTGCAATTCCCAAAGCGTAGTGTGCATCAGCTACCACAGAGAACTGCTTGTTAATTACTCTGTTTTCAAGGAAAAGATCAGCATAACGCTCAATGAGATAATAGTAATATTTCTCATGCTCTGCGATTACTTCCTCAACCTTGTTCTCATCAAGATTTGCATATTTGCCGACTTCTCTTAAAAATTTGCTTGTCTCAAAAGCTCCAATAGGAAGTGTCTTATAATGCAGATAAGGAATTCCAAGTTTTCTCTCCATCTTCTTTGCATTCTTAAGTGATACCCAGGGAGAAATCACAAGGTTGAACTCAGCATAAGGAATCTTGTTAATATTGTCGATTCCTCTGTTGTACCCAAAAATCGTATTGGGTGTAAGCCCAATCTCCTTAAGCAGATTTTCAAGCTCTCTTAAGTTCCCGAGCCAGTAAAGATCCTGATAGGGAACATCTGCCCATATATTCACAAGACCTTTCTGTCTTGCCTCTGCTTTTTCAAGATACTGATCGATGATGGCATCAACAACCTGCTCATGTCCTTTGTAGTTGTTGCCCTTAAAGCCTGCGGTAGGAGCATAAATTACAGGTTTATCGGAGTCAGCAAACTCTGAAACCACTTCACCTGTATCATCACCCACGATCTCAGGTATGCAGCCTGTCAGTACCACATACATATCCGCATCGATAACCTTAAGTGCATTGTCGATGGTTGAATGAAGCTTTTTCACGCCACCAAATACAACGTCCTTTTCGTTAATACTGGTGCAGGGAAAAATGTTTGGTGAAAAGTATCCGCTGCTGCCTGTTCCGTCTGAAAGCTTTTGAGCGCAACCGGGACCGGAGTGCAGAACCGGTATCGCTCTGTCTATTGCCTGAACTGTCTGCATTGCTGCAAGTGCACATTTATATCTTTGTTTGTCCAATAATTTTGCCATTGTAATCTTGCCTCCTACCCTTATGCCTTATCCTGAACCATAAACTCACCAACATTCTGCTTATACCACCAGTCTGTGTAGGGAAGCTTTGTCCTCTTGGCAAGATTTTTCTCAAAACTTCTGTTGTTAATGCTATCCAGAATTGAATAAGCAAAATCCAAAGTGTGCTTATATCCAAAGATCATATATTCATCAGCAACGTAAACTGCAGGTGTTCCGTTCTTTATCGCCCATACAGTTGAACCGGGATGTCTTGAAAGATAAAGGTCAGGCTGATACTTGTGAAGCACATTCATAACCTCATAATTCTGCTGATCGGATACGCTGGCCTCAAAATCAATATCATTATCAAGAAGATATTTCATTGACGGAGGAACGTCACCATTCTCATACTTCTTGTCATAGTGCCATGCAAGTGCCCATACAACCTCAATTCCAAGCTCATTAAGCACGCGGGATACCTCGAAGGTGTAGCCGGGGCCCATTCCCAGGACTGCTCTAAGACCCTTAAGCTGCTTCTTTACTTCCTCGATCTTGGGAATGTAAATCGCCCTCTGCTCTTCAATGTATTTCTCGATTTTCTCACTTCTTCCGGTAACCTTACCTATCTCTCTGAGCCAGGTCTCGAAGCCTGTAATCCCACACTGATTAATGGATCTTACATAGGGAACCCCATACTTTTCTTCAAGCGCGTTGCCGATATAGTTGCCGAGTGTGCCACAGATACAGGTTGTTGCTAATGCTTCTGAAAGGTGTGATAATTGCTCAACTGTGGAATTGCAATATAAAAACTGCGGCTCAAGATCGAAGTTTTTAAACATCTCTATGATCTCAGGTCTTGCACTCTCAAAGAAGTTTTTAAAGTTAATCTTGTTGGTTTTAACGCCTTCTCTCGGAGGCTGCACGATTGACTGGAGCACCGCATGATCAGCTATATCAAAACCGGTTGCCCATATTCTCGACTTAAAGCCCTCGCAGTGAACTGCAACCACGGGAACATCTATCTCTTCCTTGACTTCATCAACTATGCTGTCAATGTCCTCGCCGATGATTCCTGTTGCACATGAGCTTGATACAAAAATTGCCTTGGGACTGTAACGTTTATTAACCTCAAGAATTATCTGTCTAAGCTTTTCAGTTGAGCCGAAAATAGTATCATTTTCATTCATATCGGTTCCAATATAGACAGTATTGTTTGTCACTCCGCGCTTTTTAGCCATAACCTTATCGATGTAGTATGTACCGGCTGCAGCAACCGAGCATCCCGCAGGGCCGTGATGAATTATTGCAATATCCCTTATTGCCCCAAGCTGCCCTAATGCACAGCCTGATAAGCAGGAACTTGACTGGGAAAAGCATCTTGAGCACCCCTTAAGAGTTCCGCACTCACTCTGAGTTGCAAGGTCTTTCAGAGAACCAATGTAGCCTGTGATCGAACCGATACGGTTTTCTCTTGTAGCCACGTTAGAGTTATTCAAATTTATAGCCATTTTTTCTCATCTCCTCCGTAAAAATAATTTATTTATTCACTAAATAAATTGGTTGAAAGATATCTAAGACCTGTGTCAGGGAAAATCACAACTATTTTCTTTCCTTTATTTTCAGGTCTTTTAGCAATCTGAGTTGCTGCAAAAAGTGCTGCTCCTGAAGATTCTCCAATAAGCACTCCGTCCTTTAAAGCAACTTCTCTTGCTGCTGCGTAAGCATCAAGTGCTTCAACTGCAATCCACTCATCATAGATCTTTCTGTTTAATGTCGAAGGTATGAGATTTTCCGGTACTCCTTCAAAAGGATGTACTCCTGTTATTTCATTGTCAGGAACTGGCTTCTCATCACTTGGAAGAGAATCCGGTCCCGGCTGTACTGCAACTACTTTAATATTGGGATTTTTTGATTTAAGATATTCACCGGTTCCCGATATGGTTCCACCGGTTCCGACACATGCTACAAAAATGTCAACTTCACCGTCAGTATCCTCCCAGATCTCGGGTCCTGTTGTCCTTTTATGGACATCGGGATTTGCCGGGTTTGAACACTGATCAACGAAGCACACATGGTCTTCCTTTGATAATACGTCTTCCTTAAGAGCCTGTATTGCTGCGATGAAATCCCCCTTTGTATCCTCAAGAGTCTTTGCAATAACAGGTTCCTCTGTAAGCTTTATGGTCTTTCCGCCAAAGGCATGTATAACCTGGAATCTTTCCTTGCTTACCTGATCCTGAACATATACTCTGAAAGGATAGCCCTTAGATGCGGCAATAGCTGCAAGACCGATTCCGGTATTTCCACTGGTGGTCTCTACAACTGTGTCTCCTTCCTTGAGTTTTCCGCTTTTTTCTGCTTCCTCGATCATTGCCAGGGCTATGCGGTCCTTAACGCTCTGATTCGGATTAAAATACTCCAGTTTTCCGATAACCGTTGCCTCTAATCCATTTGCCTTTTCATACCCCGAAAGCTCTAAAAGCGGTGTTCTGCCTACAAGTTCAGTAATCGATTTGTGTATATTAGCCATTTTCTTCCCCTCCTGCCAAAAACTTCGCAAGTTACGTTTTCATTTTCTGTAATTAATTATCCCCATTATTCATTGCAGGACACGCCCCTCGCTTTGCGAGGACCTGGTCCAATACGATTCCTGAAAATCAGATCTTGTAGTCGTCTGAAAGCTCCATCATACCGTACTCAAGAAGGATTTCCTCAAGTCTCTCCTGTGTCATGGGAGTAGGAATTACAAAATCAGTATTCTCAATAACTGCCTGAGCCAGATTTCTGTACTCTTGAGCCTGGTTTGAATCAGGCTTGTATTCGATAACTGTCTTCTTATTTATCTCAGCATGCTGAACCACATTGTCGCGGGGTACGAAATATAAAAGCTTTGTACCAAGCTCTTTAGAAAAAGCTCGAAGAAGGTCAAGTTCTCTGTCAACATTTCTTGAGTTACAAATAATTCCTCCAAGTCTGACACCTCCTGTTCTTGCGTATCTCTGGATACCCTTTGAGATATTGTTAGCTGCATAAAGAGCCATCATCTCACCTGAAGCTACGATATAGATTTCCTTTGCCTTGCCTTCTCTTATAGGCATTGCAAATCCGCCGCACACAACGTCTCCAAGTACGTCATAGAACACATAATCAAGGTCATCTGTGTAAGCGCCAAGGTTCTCAAGCATATTGATTGATGTGATGATTCCTCGACCTGCGCATCCTACACCGGGCTCCGGTCCGCCGGACTCAACGCACTTGGTTCCACCGAATCCCTCTTTCATGATTCTGTTAAGCTCGATATCCTCACCCTCTTCTCTTATGGTGTCCAGAACTGTCTTCTGAGCAAGGCCTCCAAGAAGAAGTCTTGTTGAATCCGCCTTGGGGTCACATCCAACCACCATTACCTTCTTCCCGTGTTCAACAAGTCCTGCTGTCAGGTTCTGTGTTGTTGTGGATTTTCCGATTCCACCCTTACCATAGATTGCAATCTGTCTTAGTTCTGCCATTTTTTCATCTCCTCATTTCTTTTTTGTTTTTATATAAATATTTACTTCTTCTCTTTTTCAGCAATTGCAAATACCCTGTTAAATTCACAGATAAGATCTGCAATTCCTTCAATTCCCACTGATAACCTGAGGGTTCTGTCGTTAATTCCGTTTTTTGCAAGTACATCCTTGGGAACATCAGCATGTGTCTGTGTCACCGGATAGGTTATAAGTGTCTCTGTGCCTCCAAGACTCTCTGCGAAATATATAAGCTGCACATTGTTAAGAATTGAATGCGCAAACTCCACCGAATCGACTTCAAAGGTAACCATTGCTCCAAAGCCTCTTGCCTGCTTTTTCATGATTTCGTAGCCTGGATGCTCCTTAAGTCCCGGGTAGATTACTTTTGTCACATGCTCGTTTGTCTGCAGAAATTTCGCGATTGCCATTGCATTTTGCTGGGCTCTTTCAAGTCTTACTGCAAGTGTTCTGATGCCCCTCAAGATAAGCCATGAATCAAAGGGGCTTAGTCCTGCTCCCGTTGTCTTATATATAAATCTCAGTTTTTCATCAAGCTCTTCATCCTTTACAACCAGGAATCCTCCGATTGTGTCGTGATGTCCTCCAAGGAATTTCGTTCCTGAGTGAACAACTATGTCTGCCCCGAAATCCAACGGATTCTGAAAATATGGTGACAGGAAAGTATTGTCAACCACAAGAAGAAGTCCGTTTTCTTTTGCTACCTTTGATATTTTCTCAAGGTCTGTGACATTCATCATTGGATTGGTGGGTGTCTCAAGATATATCGCTCTTGTCTTTTCATTTATTAAAGGTGCAATATCATCGCTGCTTAAATTCGCTGAAGAATAGGTAAGTCCGTTTTTCTTACTTATCTCATTAAAAAGTCGTATGCTTCCTCCATAAAGATCCGAATCGACTATGAAATGATCTCCCGGCCTAAATAGCTCCATTACTGCAGCTATGGCCGCCATTCCGCTTGAAAACGCCATTGCATCTTTTCCGTTCTCAAGATATGCAACAATTGACTCAAGCTGCTGCCTTGTGGGATTCTGCATTCTTGTGTAGTCATATCCGGTGCTCTCTCCCAGCCCAGGATGTGCAAAAGTAGCAGTCTGATAAATCGGAAAGCTTATGGCTCCCCACTGATCCATAAGGCTTCTGTCCAGCTGCTGACACTTCGTATCTATACTGCAATTAACTTCTGTACATTTATTACAACCACTACAATCCATAATGTGCTCCTCGTTAATATATTTACTTATTTGCCTTTCTGTCCTTAACAGCTTTGCTAAGGTTATCCAGCGCAGTTTTTATCACGACTCTTGGACTCGCAATATTTATTCTTTCAAACAGTGCCGTTTCTTTTCCAAATATTATTCCGGCGTCAAGCCACAATTTTGCTTCATCAACGATCAGATGTTTTAAATCCTTGTAGTCATCCGTCACCTCTGAGAAGTCCAGCCATATAAGATATGTTCCTTCAGGCTCTATAAGCTTAACCTCCGGTATATTTTCCCTAAGATAATCCCTCAGGAAATCCAGATTCCCTTTAAGGTACTCTTTTAACTCATCGACCCAGTCGCTTCCTTTGTTGTAACAGGAAATGGTTGTGGTAAGTCCTATAGCATTGGGCTGACTATATCCTGCTGCATCGTTCTGCCATCTGAACTCATCTCTTGTCTTTTTATCCGGAATTAAAATATTGGCTACCTGAACTCCTGCTATATTGAAGGTCTTACTGGGAGAAGTCCCTATAACCAGCTTCTCCTGGTACTTATCTCCAAGTTCCAGGAATGAAATATGTTTATAACCCGGATAAATAAAGTCGCTGTGAATTTCATCTGAAAAAATGGCCACATCATTTTCAAGACATATATCGCCAAGTCTTTTCAGCTCTTCCTCTGTCCAGACTCTTCCGACCGGATTATGCGGACTGCAAAGCAAAAACAGTTTTACATTGTTTTCTTTTATCTTCTTTTCAAAATCCTCGAAATCAATTTCATACCGGCCATCTTTGTAAACCAGCTGATTATTTATGCAATTCCTTCTGTTCAAAAGGATTGTTTCCTTAAAAGGATAGTAGACAGGCTCCTGAATGATCACGCTGTCGTCCTCATAGGTAAACGCCTTTATGGCAAGGGCTATTGAATATACAACTCCCGGAACAACAGTGTTCCATTCCTTTTTGATATCAAGGCCATGTCTTTCCTTGAACCATTTTTTTACAGCATCGTTGTACTCTTCATCAGGATCTGTGTAGCCGAAAATCCCGTGGTCCACTCGCTTTTTAATATCACAGAGAATTTCATCCGGAAGAGCGAAATCCATATCAGCTACCCAAAGAGGAAGAAGGTCTGTCCTTCCCATCCGTTGCTGGCCGAAATCGAATTTAAGACTGCTTGTTCCACGTCTTTCTATTACTTTGTCAAAATCATATTTTCCCATATCCTTCTTCCCTCTATTTATATCTGCAAAGCCGGTAATTTCAGTGTTGCCTATTCGCCTGCTAAAATCAGAGTAAGGAACATCTTCTGCTTTTTGTATGCCGCAGTTTATGCAAACACCCCATTCATTTCGTTGAGTAGTTTAATGTAACCATCCAGTCTGAAGATTGAGTTTTCTACTTCTCCGGGCATTTCAAAGGAGGCTATGCCATGCTCCTTTAACTCGTAGGCTGCTCCTGCACCAATCTTTGCTGCCAGAACAAAATTGCAATCCAGCAGGGCTTCTACCCCTCTCTTTAGTTTTTGGCTGTCATGACTTCCGCCGTTGCAAACAGGACTGACAAATCTCTGCTCGATTTCTTCAAAGTTTCCGTCCTCATCGACATCAACGATTAGAAAGCTCTCTGCTCTTCCAAAGTGCTGATCAACATATCTGTTGTCTGTAGATGCAAGCGCCACCCTGTATGATGCATTTTTCATAATTTCAGCTCCTTCACTTTTTGTACCGGCACATTTTTTCGTAATCCTGCCTATCGGAATAAACCATTAAAGTCTCATTAGCCATGTGAAAAAGTACTTCTGACGTTAAGTCTGTTCTGATAAACCAGTTTGCTGTACTCTGAGATTCCCGGAACGCCCACCGCATCTGCACGGCAATGTGCGCAGTGTCTGAAAACTTTTATATACTTCTCCGCGTCTTTCCTTGCCTTCTCTAAGAGTTCACAGGTAGGTCTTTCAATGTCCTTAAGCTTATGCTGAGGGATTAGTGGAATAATGTTGTAGATAATTGCTCCTGCTTCTCTGACAGTTCTTGCAATCTCACTAATGTGATGGTCGTTAATTCCCGGAACAAGAACGGTATTGATTTTGATTGTCACGCCTGCAGCAGCTACTTTCTTAATTCCTTCTATTTGATTTTTTATAAGGATTTTAGCTGCTTCAACTCCCTCAATTTTCTCTCCATGATAAATTATGTAATCATTGAGCTTTGCCTCAATCTCGGGATCCACTGCATTGACGGTAACTGTCAGGGTATCAACTCCTGCATCTATAACTTCCTGTGCTCTCTCATTAAGAAGAAGTCCATTGGTACTCATGCACTTAAGAAGTTCGGGATGAGCTTCTCCGATTTTTTCAAAAGTCTGAAGTGCATAGTCAGTTGCAAGTGTATCTCCGGGTCCTGCGATTCCTGCCACCTTAATTGATGGAACCAGCTCTATGGCTCTTCCGATAAAAGTATTCGCTTCATCCGGTGTGATTACCTTCGATGTTACTCCCGGACGCTGCTCAACATCATTTATGCTTCTGTCACAAAATCTGCAGGCTATGTTGCATCCCGGACTAACCGGAAGATGAATTCGTCCTGCATTAAATTTGCATCCCCCAAAGCAGGGATGATTTTTCTCAAGCTCCTCAATTGATCTAGCCATATTCATAATCTCCTCAAATAACAACAGTTTATTGTCTGCATAAATCCGGCCGGATACCGGTAACGTTACCCACTCATTTCATTCATGGATGGTACCTGGCTCCTCACAGCATTTCTTTTAAAATCTGACCTTCTTACTTGTTTCAAGCTGTACGATCTTGCCATCGTGAATCGTGATCAGAACTGTTCCGTACTTTACATCAAGAACCTGTCTTTTAATCTGCTCCCAAATCTTATCTTCTACTACTTCTACCTTGCCATTGTCTCCTGCCATGTCCTAACCTCCGCTGCATCTATTACATAAACTTTTTCAAACCTCTTTACCCTGTCCCTCTATTCATATGCAAAGGTCTTCAAAAATCTCTTTGCCCTTTCTGTCTCAGGTTCTTCAAAAAACTTCTTAACATCTCTTGCTTCCTCAACTATTTCTCCCTGGTCGAAGAAAACTATCCTGTCGGCAACAGCCTTGGCAAATGCCATCTCATGGGTTACGATGATCATCGTTGAACCTGTTTTGGCAAGCTCCTGCATTGTCTGAAGTACTTCATGTACCATTTCAGGATCTAGAGCCGCTGTCACTTCATCAAACAAAAGAACATCCGGATGCATCAAAAGTGCCCTTACGATTGCTACTCTCTGCTTTTGTCCGCCGGAGAGCTGTCTTGGATAATAGTCCTTTTTATCTGCAAGCCCCACCTTATCCAAAAGCTCAAGTGCTTCTCTTACGACATCATCCCTGATTCTCTTCTGAACAAGTATTGGAGCCAGAATTGCATTTTCTATTACTGTCTTATGAGGAAAAAGATCATATGACTGGAAAACCATTCCTATCTTTTGCCTGATATTACTTATGTCCTTTTTCTCCGGTTCAACAGGCAGGCCATCAACCGTTATAACTCCTCCCTGAATCTCCTCAAGTCCGTTTAAACATCTTAGAAATGTACTCTTTCCGCAGCCGGAAGGTCCTATAATAACCACAACCTCACCTTTTTTCACGGAAAGATTTATATCCTTAAGCACTACATTCCTTCCATATTCTTTATGTAAATGCTTTACTTTTACGAGCTCACTCATTCTTACGTCCACCTTTTCTCAAGCTTTACTGCAAATCTGCTTATTGGCCAGCACACCAGGAAATATAAAAGAAAAACAACTACAAATACTCCGAAGGCTGCATTTGGAGATGCTTTTCTGTTGGCCTCTATGATTTGCTGAGCCACTTTTAATACCTCAACTATTCCTATCATCATCACAAGTGATGTGGTTTTTATCATTCTTGTGACCAGGTTTATCGACAGTGGAATGAGTCTCCTTATCGTCTGTGGAAATATTATGAAAAAATGCACCTGGAATTTATTAAGCCCAAGTGCATATGCAGAATCGTACTGAATTCTCGGTATACTTTTTATGGATCCTCTTACGAGATCCCCCATTTCAGCAGTTCCCCAAAACACAAACACTATTATTGCGGATAGCTCCGCAGAAATATTTATTCCAAAAACTCTTGTTGTTCCAAAATAAACAATAAACAAAAGTACCATTTGAGGCATTATCCTGACTACTTCAAGATATGCTCTAAGTACGAATCTCATGATCCTGTTTTTAGAAGTCATCAGTACTCCGATTACAAGTCCAAGTACAATGCTTATGGCTACTGATATAATGCTTATTTCCACCGATACCCAGAGTCCTTTTAAGAGCCTTATAGCGTTTGTGCCTTTAAACAGCACATCAATCCCCAAACTCTGCATAACGCACTCTCCTCTCTATGATCGATCCCAGAATTGAAACCGGAAGTAACATGATCAGGTAATAAATTACAAGCAGGAACAGGCATTCAATTGTCTTTGCATACATTCCTATAAGATCTTTTGCTGTAAACATGAGATCCATAAGGCTTATGGTTGAAAAGACTGATGTTTCCTTAAGAAGGAATATCACGTTTGCCATTATTCCCGGCATACTCACTGAAAATGCCTGCGGAAGTATTATATGGAAAAACACCTGTCTGTCCGTCATTCCCAGAGAAAGTGCACTCTCACTTTGAACCCTGTCTATTGAAAAGAGACCGCTTCTCATGGTCTCTATCATGTATGCTCCACCTATCAAACCAAGTCCTAAAATCCCACAGGTTTCAGCCGATATTCTCAGTCCCAGCTTAGGTAGTGCAAAATAAATGAAAAACAGCTGCACCAGAAGCGGTGTATTTCTAAAAAGTTCTATGTAAATTCCAAGAACTTTTTTCACAACAGGAACATTGAAGTATATGGCTGCTGCCCCTGACAGTCCTATGGCGAAGGCTGTCAGGATTCCAAGCAAGCCGGTTTTTAAGGTAAGAAGGAGTGCTTCGTTATATAGTGGTATATATGATCTAAGCACATTTAAATCCATAATTACTGAACCTTACCGCCCTCAACTACAAGGGTGTTCTCATAATCTGCACCATATGTATCAAGAAGTGTTGCTTCATAGTCCTGATGGAAGAAGTTGTCTTCACCGATTGTCTCAATCTCATCATTAAGCCATGTAAGCAGTGATTCATTTCCCTTAGTTACTGCAGGAGCAATTGTGTCTGCATCTCCAAGTGACGGAATACCTACAGTAAAGCCTTCATTCTCAAGTGAGAATGCAATAACCTCTGTGTTATCATTTGCCCATGCAACGCCGTTTCCGTTCTCAAATGCTGTCTTTGCCTCTGCATAAGCATCGTATTTCTGAAGTTTTATATCGGGATAATTTTTCTCAAGATATGTTTCAGCTGTTGTTCCGGAGATAACGATGATCTGGTCATCTGCACCAACTGAATCAAGACTTTCAACAACGTTGTCTGAAGGTGATACAACACCAAGTGCAACGTTCATATAAGGAAGTGCGAAATCAACCTCCTGAGCTCTTTCTTCTGTAACAGTAAAGTTTGCAAGGATAATGTCAACCTTACCTGTCTGAAGATACTCAATTCTGTTTGCTGCCTCTGTTGAGACATAGTTGATATCAACGCCAAGATCCTCACCTATCTTCTCAGCAAAATAAACATCATAGCCGGCATATTCACCATTCTCATCTACATAACCAAAGGGGCTCTTGTCTGAGAAAACACCAATGTTTATTGTTCCGCTCTCTTTGATCTCATCAAGAGTTCTGTAAACTGCATCAGTATCCTGTGCTTCTTCGCCATCGCCTGCTTCCTCTGCAGATTCCTGTGTCTCTTCTGCATCACCTGCTTCCTGCTCTTTTGCTGCATCAGCAGTCGCTGTATCCTCCTCGCTGATAGCTGTCTCAGCATTATCAGCCTTTGCACTTCCGCATCCTGCAAGTGAAGCTCCAATAATTGTTGTAGATACCAAAATTGTTCCAAGTTTTGTTAACAGATTCTTTTTCATAATTTGCTCCTCCTATCACGGTTTTTGGATCTTATCCACATCTGGATATGTTGTCCTTTTCCGTTTCCTCCTATCAGCGCCAATCCTCAGACTATCCTTTAATGGCTTGTTCAAGTACTTGACTGCTGTTTTTGTTGTGTTTGATAATACTATCTATTTACCTACTGTGTCAATATGTTTATCTATAAGCTTTTGCTTTCACCTGCTATAAGAAAAACTTGGTAGCTGTCTCTCTCACAATAAACCAATTGTTTCCAACTGGTTTTATTTGCACCATTTGAATAGCCTTGATGGTATCTTTTTTCTCTGAATGATATGAAAAGCTTGATGATATCTCTAATCAAAAAGAACTTGTTTTTTTTCATAAATGGCTTAAAATTACAGTTAAATGCAAAGAACAGAAATAGTAGATATCTCGAAATCTTCAGAGAGAAGCCGGCTGGTGCGAGGCTTTGGTTTTCGGATATTGAACCCGTCTGGGAGCAGCAGAAGGGAAAACTGATTATTATTCAGAAACTTCTGACGGAGGTCACCGTGATCATAGACATGTGAGTGTCAGCTCACACTGAGGTGCAGGTTTTTACCTGAATTTAGGTGGTAACGCGGATATTATTGTGATGACAGAGGCAAAAGCCTTAATGCGATTAAGCCTACGTCATTATTATTCGTCCTAAGTATACAGATTCAGTATGCTTAGGGCTTTTTTTATTTTAACAAACTACAAAAAGTCCCTGGCATGCACAACCTCATCAATTTTAATGATAAGGAGTCAGTATTATGAAGCTTAGCAAATTAGTAGGAGTAAGGTTCAAGGAAAAGCCCGCTTATTGCGTAATTGACAGCCACACCTTCAGTCTCCGTGGCGGTTATGTAAAACGAGTATCAAATGGTATCTTTTCACTTTACACTCCCATGAAAAAAGTAACTCAGAACATTGAGAAAATATTGCGAGAGGAAATGGATGCGGTAGACTGCCAGGAAGTCATGTTTCCTGTGGTTCTTCCCGGTTCACTTTGGGAAGAGTCAGGCCGCTATGAAAGTGTTGGTGAAGAGCTTTTAAGATTCAAGGATCGTAATGACACTCCCATGGTACTTGGTATGACTCATGAGGAGGCAGCCGTTCATCTTGCAAGAGAATACGGAAGCACTTACGCAAATTATCCTTTTTCTTTCTATCAGATTCAGACTAAGTATCGCGATGAGGCCCGTCCGAGAGCAGGTCTTATAAGAGTTCGTGAATTTACCATGAAGGATGCGTATTCTTTCCATACCTCTCAGGAAGATCTTGAAAAGTACTATGACAGAATGGCAAACGCTTATGACAGAATTTTTGAAAGAGCAGGTCTTCCCGATGTTATCTCTGTAAAGTCAGATTCAGGTATGATCGGCGGAAGCGTATCTCATGAATACATGCTGCTCACAGATGCAGGTGAGGATTCAATCGCTCTGTGTGATGAATGCGGTTATAGTGCCAACATGGAGGCTGCAGACACAACAGTTGATAATTCAGGCTGCACTCCTGCAGGTGAACTTAAGAAGGTTTACACACCTGACTGCAAGACTATTGAAGATGTATGCGCATTTTTGAAAACTAAGGTTAGTGAGTCCTGCAAAGCTGTTGTTTATCAGATAAACGCTACAGATGAATATGTTGTTGTATTTATCCGCGGTGACTATGAGGTCAATGAGACCAAGCTTGTGAACTATCTCCACGAGGATGTTCACCCTGCTGAGATTACTGAAGATTCAGGACTTGTTGCAGGCTTCTGCGGACCTTATAACCAAAATGCAAAGTGCAGGATTGTCTATGATAAGTCACTTGAGGGAATCGAGAATCTGTGCTGTGGCGGTAACGAGACAGACTACCACTATACAGGCCTTAATATTAAGAGAGATATCGGAGATGTTGAATACGTTGATGTCAGCAAAATCCGCGATGGTGACAACTGCCCCTGCTGTGGTAAGAAAACCATCAGAATCAGCAGAGGTATCGAGGTTGGTAATATTTTCCAGCTTGGCACAAAATATTCAGACAGCATGAAGATGACTTATACCGATGAAGATGGCACTTCCAAGACACCTATAATGGGATGCTACGGAATAGGCATTGGCCGTCTTGCAGCTAGTATCATGGAAGCAAAGCACGATGACAAGGGTCCCATCTGGCCAATCACAGTTGCTCCCTGGAAAGTCCATGTATGCTGCATGAGAAGAGATGATGATGCCTGCAGAGAAGCAGCTGATAACATCTATGAAGAGCTGACAAATAAGGGCATTGAAGTTATCTACGATGACAGAGATGTACGCGCAGGTGTAATGTTTGCCGATGCAGACCTCCTTGGAGTTCCTGTTCGCGTAATAGTTGGTCCCAAGGCTCTTGCAAATGGCGAAATTGAACTTTGTACAAGAGATAAGAGCGTTCAGCTTTCTGTGAAAAAGGAGAACATAATTCCTGAAATCTGTAAACTCATGGATTCTCTCTATGAAGAAATAAACTCAAAGGTGAAGGCTCGCATTTAATTAGTGATCAGGACCACAATCAGGGTTAGCCAGGTCCATCCATCCAAGTGAAAAGCATTTGGCATTAACGGTACTTTGCACAAACTCTTTCATTTCTAAAGGTGGAAGATCGCCGCCCTGATCAATTTCTTCGATGTTTTTCAAGAAACGCAGGGCTGGCATCAAACTCATAATCATTTACTACTCCCGCGCTATATGGTGTGGGAGTATTCTCCTTATAGTCTTTCTCTCGCGAATCTCCTTTACAAGGTCAAGGCCATTTCCATCGGGGAGATTGATGTCCAACAAGATCAATGCCGGATTTGTTAAAAATATCTGTTCTCGAGCACCCTTTAGGTTGTCACAAGAAACAATGCATCTTGATTCATCTTTCAATGCCTTACATAATCCGGCACATAAATCTTTGTCATCCTCGACGATAACTATTTGTGCATTTTTTTTGCATAAATCATCCCTACATTCATTTTTATAAACTATCATTCTAATCGTATTATTTTAGGATTTTCCAGCTTCCGGTTTTGTCACTTCCGATTCTCTCTATATATCCTTTATCACGCAAAGAATTCAATGTTCTTTGAACCGTTCTTACTGTTTTTGATGTTTTATCTGCGAGTTCATCTCTAGTAAATCCGGGATTGATTGATAATAACTGGTAAACTAGCTTTTCCATTTTATTTAGAGTGACATTTTCTGTGACATTTACAGTGACAATATCCGCTTTAGATGCTGGTCCTGTTGTCTTTTTTCGATGAATAATAAACGTGAACCCTGATTCATCAATTTCATAACTGAATTTGATTTTTGCATCTTTGCAAAGGCTGTTTATTCTCTTAAATCCACTTCCAAACTGTTCAATAGATTTGCTCAAAAACAAAAGCTTGGCTATTTTTTCGTTTCGGATTGAGGATTGCAAATTTTTCTTAATGTACTCTTCAGGTTTATGGGAGCTTGCGTATGTTCCAGGACTATATATGGTTACCTTACTAGGGTAGATGCAAATCTCATGGTATGTAGAGCCATTATAAATCGAATGTGCAAAGCTGTTAGCCAGAGCTTCTCGAATAACAGCTACCGGAATTTCAGGTATATCATCTCGATTGAAATTCGTTATTTCACCTGCCCAATGTATGTTTTTCAGAATATATTGTTCGCCTACATCCAACAGGTTAATGATATTATCTTCAAACATTTGCATATCTATAAAAGTAAGTTTTTCATCAGTTGCAAATATAGCGGCTTTCAAAGTTACAGGATTCTTTTTTCCAAACAATACATTTCCAGCATTTGTTAAATAATCTCCGGACGCCAGTCCAAATCTATCAAGAATCGTCGCAGCTGTATATTTGCCGTCAGCTAATCGACCTGCAGCGATAGCCTTCTCACAGAACTTTTTCAAAGTCGATTTATCCACATCTTTTTTCAAAACTTCAGATTTGGTTTTTTCCCATTTCTCCTTGTATTCATTAGCAACAAAGAATCTTTTTAATTCAGCCGGAGAGACTTCTCTATCTTCATCAGCAGTTCTGAGATAATATCGCCCATATGCCGAATATGGTACGTCACCACCTTCAAACTCAACTTTGATAACATGCCTGTCATCCAGTACCTCTTCAGTTATTACCGGGTAAATCTGAGGACGAATTGACTCATAAACAACTCTTGAAATATCACGCAAGGATGATTCCGAAACATCCTGCCCGATAGCATCACCGTTTGGTTTTACTCCAAAGTATAAAGTTCCAACTTTATGTTTGTTTAAGATAGATGATATTGAAACCATCCCTTCCTTGATTTCGCCTGTTGTCTTTTTAAATTCCAATGTTTCTGTTTCTTTCCCGAGATTCTGCATATCTGCCTCCGTTTCTGGAAATGATTATATCCTATGTCACTCTAAATGTCACTGTAAATGTCACTGTAAATGTCACTCTAAATATCTAACCATTGCAATTTTGATAAACAAATAAGTAGAGGGATAGATTTTCAGCCGGAAAGGAGGTGCGAAGGATGGCAGATGATAAAAAGCATACTGATCAAAACGGATATCTAGTGCTTAATGGACCAGATGATACTCTCTGGATACCAAGGTCATCCAACAAATCGTGGCTCACTCTTTTCTATGCACTTCCAAAAGAAATGGTTGAGAAACAGAAAGAGTATCTTTCGTTACCACGCTGTCCGTATGATGTGCTGCGAACAGAAAAGCATAATGAACTTATAAATGATGACCTCTTCCTTCAGCTTGTCTGGGACTGTTACGCCTGGATGATATTTCAGAGGATCCCAGTTCCAAAGAAAGACGGTACATACCGTTTCATACCCGGTGCAGATCTTCATTACTCCGGCAAACGCACACAGCATATCCACATCCAGTATGATGGATTGGGATTCATTCCTCTGAATGAACTCTTAGTAAGTGAAAAGGCGTGACCGAAGCCACGCCTTCACATTCTTTTAATTCTAACAGTATTATTTACTTCTTGTTTTTAGCAGCGAAGCCTGCTCTCTTTCTAAGAGTAGGATCAAGTATCTTCTTACGGATACGAAGAGTTGTAGGAGTTACTTCCAAAAGCTCATCTGTATCAATGAAGTCGATGCACTGCTCAAGTGACATGATGCGCGGAGGTACAAGTCTAAGAGCTTCATCTGATGAAGAAGTTCTGGTATTGGTAAGATGCTTTGTCTTACATACGTTAACCTCGATATCCTCGCTCTTTCCACTGGAGCCGATGACCATTCCGGAGTAAACCTTGTCACCGGGGCTGATGAAGAGCTGTCCTCTCTCCTGTGCATTGAACAGACCATAGGTTACAGCTTCACCTGTTTCGAATGCGATAAGTGAACCCTGCTTACGATAAGAGATGTCTCCCTTGTAAGGTGCATAGCCATCAAAAATGGTATTCATGATACCGTTACCCTTGGTATCAGTCATGAACTCACCTCTGTAACCGATAAGTCCTCTTGAAGGAATAAGGAACTCAAGACGTGTATATCCGCCATTGGCAAGTCCCATGTTTATCATCTCACCTTTACGCTCACCAAGCTTCTGGATAACGCTTCCTGCAAATTCTTCAGGAACATCGATGTAACATTTTTCCATAGGCTCAAGCTTCTTGCCATTCTCATCGGTCTTGTAGATAACCTCAGCCTTACTTACTGCAAATTCATAACCTTCACGACGCATGGTCTCGATAAGAACTGAAAGATGAAGCTCACCACGACCGGATACCTTAAAGGTCTCTGTTGTATCTGTATCTTCAACTCTCAGGGAAACGTCTGTATTAAGCTCCTTGTAGAGACGGTCACGGATGTGACGGGAAGTTACATATTTACCTTCCTGACCTGCAAGAGGTGAATCATTAACAATAAAGTTCATTGAAATTGTAGGCTCAGAAATCTTCTGGAAAGGAATTGCATTAGGTGCATCAGGAGCACAAAGTGTATCACCGATCTTAAGATCTTCAATACCTGAAATCGCAACGATTGAACCAATTCCTGCTTCTGTTACTTCCTTTTTGCCAAGTCCTTCGAATTCGTAAAGCTTACTGATCTTAGTCTTGAATGAACGATCAGGCTCATGATGGTTAATTACAAGAACTTCCTGATTAACCTTAACTGTTCCGTTATCAATCTTACCAACACCGATACGTCCAACATATTCATTGTAATCAATTGTGCTTATAAGCATCTGAGTACCTGCATCAGGATCTCCGACAGGTGCAGGGATGTAATTGATGATAGTATCAAGAAGAGGTTTTAAGTCGCTTCCGGGCTCATCAAGTGACATGGAAGATACTCCTGCTTTTGCTGATGCAAATACGAACGGGCAGTCAAGCTGCTTATCATCAGCACCAAGGTCAAGAAGAAGCTCAAGAACTTCATCAATAACCTCATTGGGACGAGCCTCAGGTCTGTCAATTTTATTAATACATACAATTACAGGAAGCTTAAGCTCCATTGCTTTTCCGAGAACGAACTTAGTCTGAGGCATTGCTCCCTCGAAGGCATCAACGACAAGGATAACACCATTAACCATCTTAAGGACACGCTCTACCTCACCACCAAAATCAGCATGACCTGGTGTATCGATAATATTGATCTTAATATCCTTATAAGTGATAGCTGTGTTCTTGGACATGATAGTGATTCCACGCTCACGCTCGATATCGCCTGAGTCCATAACACGCTCTACGACGTCCTGACCCTCACGAAAAACACCACTCTGTCTGAGCAGTCCATCAACCAATGTTGTTTTACCGTGATCGACATGGGCTATAATTGCTACGTTTCTGACATCGTTTCTTGTCTGTTTCATGGTTTTCCTCCGTTAAATATTTAATACTGATTTTTACTATATTAATGTAAGAATTTTCTCAAATTGTTTCAAAACTCAGATAGTATATCACGTGGTATAGGCAGATGCAATAGTCAAATCCCACTACAACACATCTCAAGGCGAATGAATCGCCACTATTTAAGTTAACTAAAATACAGACCAATAGTGGCTTTTTAAATTCCCCTCTTTACAAGAATTAAGTAAATGTACTAATATCATTAAATATATATAAACTGAAATTTGCGTATTTAAATTTGATTGTAATAGTTTTAAAATATAATTATGGATGATTATGAAAAGAACCTGAAGAGATTTGAAGCTCTTCACGGAGATCGATTTAAATTTAATAATGATGAGAAAGTGCAGACAAGGATTTGCCTTAATTGCGGAAGAAGGCTCCTTTACAGCATCAAGGGGAATCTATGCCCTCAGTGCGCTGAGCAGGAATTGTTCTGTGAAGTACGTGATTATATACGTGCTAATGATGTTAAGGATTATGAGGTTGCAGAACATTTCAATCTTCCTTTGGCTAAGGTCAAGGAATGGATAAAGCAAGGTCGCATTCAATACAAGGATGACCCTACAATGAAGCAGGTTCTGATGGGCAATTACTGTCAGGTCTGTGGCAAGCCTACAAGCTTTGGAACCATTTGTCCCAAGTGCATGAAGGCTAAGAAAAAGGCCGAGCAGGTTGGTATTGCCATTGGGCAGCCTAAGACTCAGGGAAGTAATAAGATGCGTTTTATGGAGGAGGATAAATAACCCTCCTCCTTTATTTTTTCATGCTTCAGGCAAATCATTCCCGGGCTGCTTCATCGCAAGGGAATATTTTCCTTACAAAATCCTGTGCATCCGCCGTAGGCTCTATAGTAGCGACAGATTTATCTGACGCCTACTACAGAACACTCGCCGGCTTTTAGAGTCAAATGCTCAGCATCATCTCCGATGCGGACATCACATTCCCCATCGCAATCGGCAATGATTTCTGCAGAAGAGATTTTTCCGTTCTTCCAGCTCATATTTATGGTATATCCACCCTTTGCACGGAGTCCCTTTACGCTGCCCTCACTCCATTCCTTTGGAAGTGCCGGCAATAGGATTATTTCGCCATTTGTGCATTGCAAAAGTGCTTCGGCAATAGCTGCCTCACCGCCAAAGTTACCATCAATCTGAAAAGGCGGATGATTATCGAACATATTTGGATTGGTTGAATTTCCAAGGAGTTTTACAAGATTTTCGTAAACCTTCTCACTGTCATACAGCCTTGCCCACATGTTTGCGATCCAGGCTCTGCTCCAGCCGGTATGCCCGCCGCCATTGGATAATCTCCTCTCCAGAGTAGCTCTTGCTCCCTTTGCAAGCTCAGGAGTCTTTTTTGGAGTTATCAGATCTGCAGGGTACAATGCAAAAAGCTGTGAAATATGTCTGTGTCCTATTTCAACCTCATCATAATCGACAGCCCATTCCTTTATCTGTCCGTATTTTCCGATTTCAGGCTTGGGTAGTCTCTTTAGCATTTCTTTAAGTTTATCAGCAAGGTCTTTATCAACCCCAAGTATCTCTGAAGCTTTTATCACATCCTCAAAAAGGACAGTTATTATCTGTGAGTCCATGGAAGGTCCGATGCACAGGCATCCCTTTATACCCTTATCAGTCATATAGGTATTCTCAGGTGAAACAGAAGGCGCTGTGACAAGCCTTCCTTCAGAATCTTCAATTAAAAATTCCGTGAAAAATTCTGCGGCTTCCTTAATTAGGTGATACTTTTTCTCTAAAAATTTAATATCCCCGGTATATTCATAGTGCTCAAAAACATGCGTTGCCAGCCATGCTCCGCTCATAGGCCATATGGTCGCGGGAATCCACTCATCCTGTGGCGCAGTGTCACCCCATATATCAGTGTTATGGTGGCAAACAAAGCCTTTTTCTATGCCGTACATTTCCTTTGCTGTCTTTCTTCCGTTTTCGCAAACTCTCTCCATAAGGTCAAATAATGGCTCATGAAATTCGGAAAGATTGCAGCTCTCTGCAGGCCAATAGTTCATCTCGGTATTTATGTTAACTGTATATTTGCTTCCCCAGGCAGGCCACATATCCTTATTCCAGATTCCCTGAAGATTAAGGGGCTGTGTTCCGGGGCGGCTTCCTGATATCATCAGATATCTGCCGAAATTAAAGTAGAGTTCCATCAGCTTATTATCTGCAGGGGCCTTTTTTATAATGCTTCCGTTTCCGGAAAGTCTTGAAATTCGCTCATCAGTCGGAAGCTTTCTTGCTCCATCACTGTTATCATTAAGAAGAAGCTCTACTCTGTCGAAATACTTTTTATAATCCTCTATGTGTGCCTTCTTTATTTCATCAAAGGATTTTGCAAGAGCCTTCTTTGCATCATCAATAGCTCTTTCTTCATATTTATTACCCCCAAAATCAGGGTCAGCATTTAATTTATCACCTTCAGCGCATAGACTGTACTCATAGAAGCTTGTGCGAACTGTCAGGGCAAAAGTTACCTCATCTGCGTCTTCGATGCTTATCTTATTTCCAAGTGTTCTTAACTGGCCTCCCTTACATGAAGCACCAAGTACTGCAGCAAAAAAGATACCATCCCTTGATCCGCATCCACCGGTATACATTATCATGTTCTCACCGCAGGGACGATTGTTATCATAGTAATCATCACGACCATCGATGCCGGCAATACATGTAATTTTCCCGGCTTCTGATGCAGTTAAATGTATGATCAGGGCATTGTCAGGGGCAGAAGCCAGATACTGTCTTGTAACCTCTGTCTTTCCATTATTATATTTTACTGTCGCTATCGCATTCTCTATATCAAGTGTGCGGCTATAATTTGTCTTATGGCCATTCTCGTTTGTAAAGTCAATAGTCAGATCACCAAGAGGCATATAGTGTCTGCTGTTAGGATTAATTCCCTGCATTTTGGAGAATGCTATTTTTTCAGCAGCCGGAATATCACCCTTAAAAAGAAGCTCTCTTACCTCTTTTAAGCCTTCCAGGGAATCCGGATTCACTCTGTGTCTAAGCCCACCGGACCAGATAGAATCCTCATTTAGTCCGATAAGATCCTTTTCAATCCCGCCGTATACCATTCCACCAATTCTGCCGTTACCGATTGGCATTGCCTCGTTGAAATCTTTGGCAGGTTTCGTGTACTTAAGCAATACTTCCTTATCTTGTGCCATATTTAGTCTTTCCTTCCAATACAATTTTTCTTACTCCCCATAATGCAGAATTGCCTTGGAGCAGCATTTATTCACGCAATTAAAAATTATATCATTGCAATGAAATTTTTCTACATGACGTATTAAACATGAACCCATTTTTCTGCATGACATTTTAAACATAATCAATTTTTTCTGCACGACGTTTTAACATAATCCAGTTTTTCTGAACAACATTTTAAACATAATCCGGTTTTCTAAGCGACGTAATAAACAGAATTGACACCAAAAACATGCAGAGTAAAATTAAATTGTTACTACTAACAAACTATAGTGAGATTAATTATGGACAATTTTAAATATTATGCTCCAACTGAAGTTATTTTTGGAAAAGACGTTGAAACACAGATTGGAGAAACTGCCAGGAATGTCGGAAAAAAGGCCCTGCTCGTTTATGGAAAAGGAAGTGTCATAAAGAGCGGACTTATGGACCGTGTTAAGAAGTCCCTCTCTGAATCAGGCGTTGAATTCCTTGAATTTGGCGGAGCAAAACCCAATCCCACACTTGCTCATGCTGAAGAAGGTGTTAAAACTGCGCTTTCTTTCGGTGCTGACATGATAATCGGAATAGGCGGTGGAAGTGCAATTGATACTGCTAAGGCAATTGCTCACGGCTCTGCAAATCCGGATGAAAAGCTTTGGGATCTTTGGACTAGAAAGGTTCCGCTTACAAAGTCTCTTCCTGTGGGAGCTGTTCTTACAATTGCAGCTGCCGGAAGTGAAATGAGTGATTCTGCTGTTCTTACAAATGAAGAATTAGGTAAAAAGGCAGGTATAAATACAGATTTTAACAGATGCAGATTCGCAATAGTTAACCCTGCGCTTGGCATGACGCTTCCCAAAAATCAGATTTCAGCAGGTGTTACCGATATCATGATGCACACCATGGAAAGATATTTCATTCCGGAAAGCCATTGCGATATGACAGATGAAATAGCTGAAGGACTTCTTAGAGTAGTTATCAAAAATGGCAAGATCATAGTTGATAATCCTTCCGATTACGATGCAATGTGTGAAGTATTCTGGGCTTCAAGCCTTTCACACAATAACCTTACAGAGTGCGGCAGAGGAAAAGATTTCTCCGTTCACAAATTTGGACATGCTCTCTCTGCAAAATATGATGTAACTCATGGTGACTCCCTCTCTGCAGTATGGGGTTCATGGGCTAAAACCCTCTACAAGGATGCACTCCCAAGATTCGCCAGATTTGCACGCAAGGTATGGGAAATCGATGAAGCTGACGATGAAAAAGCTGCTGTCGCAGGTATCGACAAAACAATTGAATTCTTTAAGAGTATTGGCATGCCGGTAAGTCTTAGCGATCTTAAAATCACTCCATCTGATGATGATCTGAAAGCTCTTGCAATGGATGCAACCATGCAGGATTCCGTAAAGCTTTCAAGAATAAGACCTATTGATGCAGCCGCTGCATTTGAAATTTACAAAGCTGCTCTTTAAGAACAAAGAGTCGCTCGCGACTCTTTGCGCGCTGGTGCGCGCAAGCTTTAGCTTGCAAAATTCATCTGCGCACCAGTCGCATCCATAGCGGAGCGCTTTTTATTCAATAGGAAATCCGAAGGAATTTCCTATTGAACAAAAAAATGCCAGGGGTAAGTGTAACTTTTGCCCCTGGCATTGTCATATCAAAGTATTTCTGCAACCGCTTCCCCCATCTTCACAGGGAACTCAATTCCTCTTCTGGATCGCTGTTCTATTCCACTATTCAGCTTTATCTTGTCCTTGGGAATAAG
>NZ_JNKH01000050.1:0-23801 GCF_000701985.1 Butyrivibrio sp. WCE2006
AAAGATTTTCATCGTCCTTGTGAGTCCGGCGGCTTGAAGAATCATTGGTGTGAAATATGCTGTCAATCAGCTTGTCAAAGTGCAGTTTGCTGATGAATTCCTTTATTAGGAGAAGACCAGCATCGGAGGATAAATCACCTCCGTCAAAATTTAATTTAAAACGCTTATTGCTTTCTAAGGTTGTGTAATCTAAACTAGACATATGAAGCCTCTTTTTTGTTATGTTTTTGGATTCGACACCTAAAATTGTAACAGAATCGGGGCTTTATTAATACCCCTAAGGCTTCACTTATTGGGTGAAAGCAATATGCAGTTTAAATGCAGTAACTATGCGGCTTTGTAATTAAGCCGTGAATAATTCAGGATAAATATATTATTTAGTCAAACTAATTTTCAGAAATCATTAAGAGCGAAAATAGATGAAAACAAACGAAAAACTGGTAACACTGGAAAATGTATCTAAAAAATATAGTGGAAAGGCCATAATCGACAGTGTTTCTCACACTTTTTATAAGGGAGAATCCATAGTATTTTATGGGCATAACGGCTGCGGGAAGAGCACGATGCTTAAGCTTATCTCAGGGCTTATCTCTATTAGCGGCGGCAAACTGCAGTACCATGAAAAGCTTCGATTTTCCTATGTCCCCGAGAAATTTGTGGGGATGGAAATCGAGATGATCGACTATCTTCGCGGTGTAGCACGGATGGAGGGCGTGCCCCCTACTGTAATTGACACTCTGATAAGCGATTTTTTCCTTGAGTCCATGATTCACACCAGAATGGACAAGCTTTCTAAGGGGAGTCTGCAAAAAGTCGGCGTAATTCAGGCACTCATGGCGCCACACGAGGTCATTCTCCTTGATGAACCACTCTCCGGCCAGGACGCTGAATCTCAGAAGGTTTTCATAGATAAAATGAATGAGCTGCGGGAGCATGGAATAACGATTTTCATGGCCTGTCACGAGAAAAAACTGATAGATGCACTCTCCGACAAAGTTTACACGATTGAGCATGGGAATCTTGTAGAGATCGATGCCTCAGACAAGGCTGCCTACTCCATATACGTGAAGAAAAATCCTTCACTAACTATGAGGTCCGATATGCGAAGTAACGGCGACCGCTACGAATTAACGGCAGAGGAAGCAGCGCTCAAGGCGACCGTGCTTGGGTTATATGAAGATGGATGGGAGATAATTGGAATTGAAAAACTCGATTGAATTATATAGATTACGACTAAAACTTCTAAAAAAAGGCCAGGTGCTTATCATACCGGTAGTTGCCACCGCACTTTTCATAGGAATAATGTATTCCATGGCCCCGATTGGAGTTACCAGCAGTTTCCTGTTATCAGCAGCGTTTATGTACTTCGTATGCGTGTTCATTTCCATGACTTTGAACGGAAAAGAGAATGACGTGTTTGAGGAAACACTAATGCTGCACTGCAAGAAGCCGCTTAATTATTATGTTTCCCGCGAGATTCTTCTTATTATGCAGTGCTTTGGCTATGCATTGATACTGACGATATTTCCGACGGTTCTATTTTTGTTTAAAAGCTCCATGTTCATAAGACCCATAGGAAAATTGGATATTACTTTTGGCGGATTTTATATCTTTTTAAGCGGGCTATGCGGCATGGTGACTGGGGATTTCTTTCATCCACGATTAATCCAGAAGAGAAAAGACGCTATACTCGGTGCATTTGTGGTCACTGTTCTATCTATATGCAAAGAGGGGCTGACGGAATTTTTTGCACCGTTGTCAGCTTTGAATTTTGTACTTCCTCCCTTTATGAACGGTTTCAAGCTGGTTGGTAACACAGATATCTTCGAGCCTCACGGGATGCTTCTGATTTTTCTGCACATGGCTGTCTATACTATAGTTGTAGTATGCCTGAAAATCTGGATGCTTGAAAAGCGCAGGTTCAGATATTGATTCATGAAACGAATGAAAACAATAATCCAAACCATATTATTTATGTCAAAAAAGAAAAAAACTCAGCCTTTCCCATAGACCCGAATCTGGGTAAGTGCAGGAAAAGGCGATGGATCATCTGCTTTAATGAGATCCATCAAAATTAGCCATTCAATCGCTTTTGTGTGGAATTTAACTACCTGCCCCTGATCTGTTTTTATTAGGTTTATAGTTGAAATATCTCCATCAGAATATTCTACCGTTATCTGTTTCCACCAGTTATCATGAGGAAAATCTGCACGTTCATATATTACAAGCATTTGGGAAAAGCGGTTTACAACCATTTTTCCAATGGTGCTGACAAGCATAAATCCCATGACCATAAAAAGATCATGGGATTTTATAACTATATTAATATATCTGATATCTGTAAGTGCAGTTTCAAACAATCATCAGGCTCAATAAGTTCCTATGAGTAGCATCGAGCTACGAGGCATTAGTTTTATAGAGTCTTTACAAACCAAACCCTTCATTTTTCCATTTTCATCACCTGAGTACAGGACAATTCTCCACTCCATCCCTTCCGGAATGATTGGAAGCTGTAAAATATGTTCTTCCCAGTGGGAATTTATTCCGCAGTATATAAAACAATCATTTTTTACTTTAAAATCTGCCTTTGGCTCAGCATACATAAAACCAAAAACCAGAAACGGTTGATATCTGTCCATTTCCCATGCTTTTACGCCATGCCAGGAAAGTTCCGGATACCCTGAGGAATTGTAGTCACTATAATATATTTCCCGGCGAATTACCGGATGTTCTTTTCTAAATCTGATAAGGCACCTGACATAATCAAAAACGTCCTTGTACTTTTTAAGCCTGTTCCAATCAAGCCAGCTAATCTCATTATCCTGTGAAAATGCATTGTTATTACCATACTGGGTATTAGCAAACTCATCTCCTGCCAAAAACATAGGAATTCCGCGGGATAATAGAAGTATTATCATTGCATTTTTCATCTGCCTTTTCCGGAGCGCATTTACTTCCTTATCGTCAGTTTCTCCTTCCGCGCCGCAGTTCCAGGAACAGTTGTCATAGTCATGATCCATAGGTGATGGCAAGGCGTTAGTTTCATTGTGCGTCTGCTGATAGCTCACAGTGTCGTACAATGTAAAGCCATCATGGGAAATGATATAGTTTACCGATGAAGCCGGTGTTCCGTTGGCAAACATGTCAGGCGAACCCTCTATGGATCTGATAATATCAGGACCAGACTCTGCTCCGCCTTTAATAAAGCGCTTTATAGCATCTCTTGTTCTAGCATTCCAATCTGCCCATGTATTAGTGAAATGCCCTATTGTTGAAAGTCCCGATGGATCCCAGCCTTCTGAAATGAGCATTGTATGACTCAAAATCGGATCATCAGCAAGGGATTCCATAAGTGGTGGTGACAGCATGGGTTCTCCGTCCTGTCCCCTTACAAAAATAGGTGCCTCATCTACCCTGAATCCATCTACATGATAAGAGGATACCCAGTATCTTAAAGAATCGATGATAAAGTTGCGGACGATGGGATTGTTGCAATTTACGGTATTGCGACATCCCGTCAGGTCTGAATAAGTTCCGTCGGAATTCATAATATAGTAGGTTCTGTTATCGATTCCTCTAAACGAAATGTATTCTCCTTCATCTCCATATTCACCTGTATGATTGAAAACGATGTCCAGTACGATTGCTATTCCGTTTTGATGAAGCTTTTTTATCATATTCTTCATCTCATCAACAGCAAGTCCCTGCGGACCGGAATATGCGTATCCTGTCTTTGGAGAAAAATAGTTGCAGGTGACATAACCCCAGTAATTGCAACAATCTTTCGATACCCCAGGTATAAACTCTTCAAATTCAAATGTTGGCAAAAGCTCTATGCAATTAATTCCAAGTTTCTTGAGATATGGGATTTTTTCAACTATACCGGCATAAGTACCCTTGTATTTAACCCCGCTGGAATCATGTTTGGTAAAGCCTCGGACATGCATTTCATATATGACAAAATCTTCTGGATGAATTTCAAGAGGCCTGTCACCTTCCCAGTTATAGTCTTCACGAATAATACGCCCACGTCTCTTAAAATTAGAATCCTCATATGTATACTGATGCCATATATCACATCCTGAAACAAGCTTGGCATAAGGATCCACCAGAATTTTGGTAGGATCAAAACGATAGCCCTGAGATATATCATTAGGTCCATCAAAACGATAACCATACTCTGTCTCTTCCCAGTCGATATCAAATATCATGACAGAGTAAACACTGCCCAATCTGAACTCATCCTTAAGTTCAAGAATCAGATATGGTTTTTTATCACCGCGATGATATAAAAGCAGCTCACATTTAGTTGCATCTTTGGAATAAATAGAAAAATTCACGCAGTTATCCGAAACAACTTCTGCACCAAAAGGCATAGGTCTGCCTATACGATATTTAACACCATTAAGTTCATGTGTCGGAAATTCATCAATTCTTTGCATATCTCTCCCTCATTGCATTCACAATATATGCAGTAATCGTCCCGGACTCGTTAATAGTTCAAAAAACTCATAAGTCATTACACCCATAATGAAAAATTATGTGTATTCATTCTCATTTTACCATTTAATATTTGTAAACATTATTAAATTACCGTAAACACCTCATTAAAGGTTCACGACATCTCACAAGGTCCCAATAATGGCATAGCAAAGTAATCTATGATCGCAAAAAAGAAAAAAGCTTCCAGAAAAGCCTACAGAAAAAGAGTCCCAAAACATCACTGTTTCAGGACTCTTGCCTTTTATACCATATATAGTAAATCGTACTTCTTACATAAGATTCTTGAAGAACTCTACCTCATCGTCATTGCACTGTTCTGCCTCAGGAAGTCGCATATTGCAGTGGAATACATGTCCCAACTCTCCATTAGGACTTGTATAATACTTACAGGTAAACGGCACTGAATTCTTTATCATAACAGCTGCCATTTTAGGAAGCTCATCCTTTAAGAAGTCTCCGGTTGCAGACATAAGGAAAGACGGAGGATATGCAGCTGTAATATAGTTCCCTGCATTCATGACATCAAGATCTTCATCTGTTACCTTCTTACCAAAAAGGTCATCCATAAGAGAACCCATATTGTCATCTGTCTCGCTTACAGATTTAATCTCAAATGCAGCACAGTTAAATGCTATACCCTTAAAACTGAATTTGTCGGATACAGTGAAGTCAAATTTATCAGCGTATTCCTTATTTGTAAGGAAAGCTGCTGTAATGCCTATGAGTGTACCGCCTGCAGAATCACCTACACCAAATATATTAGTGAGATCGAATCCGTATTTATTCTCATTTTCAACAATCCAGTTTGCAACAGCACAGCTGTCCTCAAGACTTGAAGGGAATGTATATTCCGGTGCAAGTCTGTATGAATAGCAGACTACTGCAAATCCTCTCTGGCAGAGAGACGCTGAATAATATTTATAAACTTCCTTGTCACCATATACCCAGCCGCCGCCATGAATAACGACGATTACGGGAAGCTTTTGATCCTCCGGAACATTTGCCGGTCTGTATACATCGAGCATCTGCCACTGAGGGTGCTCACCCTTATTGCCATATGTGATATCACTGTATCTTTTTACATCAGCAGGAATTTCCAGTCCTGCATCCCTGACAGCATCACCTTCCGCAAAATTTGTTCTAATAAATTCACTAGCTTTTGACATTTTTACACCTCTTTCATAACGAAAAATTCTAAATTCTTTACTTTAAAATTCCACTACTGCTCTCTTAGCTTCAAGATCACTCTGAATCTGGTCGATATGCTTATCTATATTCATGATGATGCAAAGTGCCAGAACTACAAGTGAAAGGATTGCTCCAAAATATCCATATCCGAAACGGATAGATGCAAGAGCAGCCTCTGTCTGAACCTCTGCTGTACCAACATAACCACCGATAGCGATGATCCATGTGCATATTGCAGAACCAAGACCGATACCAACTTTCATACCAAAGCTTGTGCAGCTATTTACAAGACCTTCAGAACGAACTCCTGTCTTCCATTCACCATAGTCAACTACGTCTGCTGTTGTAGCAAAAATACCTGACATGATGGGACCTGTTCCAAATCCTTTAACGATAAGTCCTATAACTACAAGAGGAAGATTTGATCCTGCAGCACCAATGATCACTGAACCTATTGCCATGATAACGGCACCTGTGATCATGAGTTTTCTTTTTCCGAATTTAGCTACCAACTTGGGCATTGCAAGATTTACAATCATTGCAGGTATTGTTCCGGCAACTGATGTACATGAAAGAAATGCAATGTTACCAAGTACACTATTGCAAAAATAGTATGTCATTGAACCTGTTGCAACTACGTTGATGTACAGGAACATGAACATAAGGGCCTGAATAAAGAAATACTTATTCTTTAAAAGTGCCGGAAGTGCTTTTGAAAAAGGAACCTGCTCTACTTTAACTGTTCCGTCCTCTACTGCATCAACGTGCTCTCTAACTCCAAGGAAGCACAGAATGCACATTGCGCAGGCAATTGCTCCATATATAACAGAGATTGATTTCCAACCTACAGTTGCAATAAGATTAGCTGTAATAACGTTTGTAATAAGTGATGTAACCTGTGTCATTACAAATCTGATAGATGCTGTCTGAGCTCTATCCTGTACATCAAGTGTCATACGGCTAAGAAGTGCATTATAAGGCAAATTGTTAGCTGTATAGATAATGCAATTCTGGAAAATATAGGTCAGGTAGATGTAAACCAGTTTGCCGCTTGCGCCCAGCGATGCCGGAACATTGAATATCATAAAGAGTGAAATTCCCATAAGCGGTGCTGTCCACAAAAGCCATGGTCTTGCTTTACCATATTTTGTATTGGTCCTATCTACAAGTGCACCCATGATAAGATCTGTTATACCGTCAAATACTCTGCACAGGAGCATCATTGTTCCGATGGCTGCAGCAGCGATTCCTACAGTGTCTGTATAGTATCCTGTCAAAAAAGATGATGCAAGAGCTACGATTACGTTAGCTCCACAATCTCCTATACCATATGCGAACTTCTCACTTGCTGAGAGTCGCCCCTTTTTTTCTTCTTGCTGTTCATAAACTATTGCTTCCATTTGTAACCTCCAATCTTATATCGGGATCCCCCAATCCCGTTCAACGAATCTTAATATATAAAAATATGCCTAATTACTCTTTACATTTTTTATCTTAAAAATTACGTTTTCTTGACATCTGACATAAACTCTATATAATACTCAATAATTGCTATTTATACTTTTAAAAAGGATTTACCATGTCAGATTTAAACAATAAGGACATCTCTTATGAAGTTGTACATTACCACACAGAGATGCCCTTCAAGATATTGAATATTCACAAAAAAGACTTATACCCAAATAAAAATTTATCGGCTGTCAGCGATGTTCTCGACCACTGGCATAACGAGCTCGAAATAGTCTATTCTTATTCAAATGATGGAGAATATTATACAGATGGTATCGCCCATTATCTGCAGGAAGACCTGTTTATCATTGTTAACAGTCAGAGTATCCATAAAGTAATCTCAAACAGAACAACACCTTATGAGAAATTGCCTGCAACACTTACAACCGTACTCCAGATAAGCGACTCTTTTCTTCGTAATTTCATTCCTAATTTCGATGAGCTTTACTTTAGACCCGTTTTTAAGCCGGGTGAAAAAAGGCCCTCCGAAATAATGAAGGACCTTTCACAATATGCTGATGGCAAAGCTTTGAACAAGTATGAAAACATGCGCCTTATTGGTCTTGTTCATGAGCTTTTATACTACATCTGTAAGGATGATCTGAGCCTTAAAGATACTGAAATGCCCGAAAAGAGCAGAAAAAATTCAGATATCTTAAGGAAAATCATTTCATATACTGAAGAAAATTATTATAGTGCTATAAACGAAATGTCTGTTGCTGATGCCTTCGGTTATTCCGCCAGTTATTTTTCCAGATTTTTCAAATCCAATATGGGAATAACCTATAAAGAATTCCTGACAAGAATGCGAGTCAATGCTGCCAAAGACAGCTTGTCCCAGACTCATAAGTCTGTTCTCGAAATTGCAATGGACTGCGGTTTCTCAGACTCGAGAGGTCTTATAAATATGTTCAATAAATATGAAGGCATTACGCCTCTTCAGTACAGGAAAAAATTCAGAAAAACTAATATCCTGATGTAAATTTTTCTGCATGAAATTGCTTCTGAAGACTTCCGAGTCTTTTATCTCTTTTTATACAGCACGAGCTCAGGGTTGGCGCCTTCTGCTTCGTAGGTACATACCATGATGAAATTCATCCCGGCAAGAACTCCGAAACATCTGTCACCGCCAAATTCTGACTCCAGCTGATTGCCAAGATATGTTTCATTGTCATCCAGAAATTTCACGCTTTCTCCGCTGGGAAGTCGGTATTCGAGATTGACATAGCTTCCCACAAGAGCATTAAGTCGTTCGACTTTCGGCAGGCCTTCTACATGAAGATCATTTATCTCTTTGATCAGCTGTTCCTTGAATGCTTCAAATTGCCCGTTGTCGCTGAGTTCTTCATATCTTTTCCAGTATTTAAGTTTGGGGAGTTCCTGCCTAAGGTAGCTGCGAGCCTGTTCCTCAGTAAATTCCTCGTTAACCATATTGGGAATGCAGACCTCAATCAGGTTGTCCATGTTGCCGTAGGTAAAAGTTCCATCAGCGTAGCACCATTTGCAGTAATCCTCATTTAAAGATCCGTCCTTATTTCTACCGATGATTGCGTCCTCAAGAGGCATGCCGCAGCATTGGCAAATAAGTTTATGGGGCGATCCGAGCAAAGTGTTGATCGAGACATTATAAAGATTTGACAGTAATTTCAATGTCTCAGTATTTGGAACCGTCTCACCATTTTCCCAACGTGAAACTGCCTGTCTGGTCACAAAGACTTTTTCCGCCAGATCATCCTGCGAAAGGTTGTTCCTGGTTCTAAGTTCAAGTAAAACATCTTTTGTATCCATGCGAATCCCTCCTTTATGACAATTCTATAACAGAAATCATCATATTTCACGCAACTAGCTGTTGCCCTGTATTCCATGCTATGTTCTGTGGTTTTTGCTTAATGTGTGCTTTGCAATATCCTTCAAGATAATTATATTGAATTCATAGCTTTTACCAAAAATGCCAACTGTTCAACAATTATTATTTTTCATAAATTCTGTAAATAAAAAGCAGATTTCTTTATACAATCCAGTTGGTCTTTTGCATCAAAATGTTCTATAGCAAAATAACCGTTGTATCCCGATTTAAGTAGTGCTGTAACAACCTCTCCAATAGGAAGCCTTCCCTCTCCCACCGCCACTGCTTCATGGGATCTGTCTTTGCAATGAACATGCCTTATTCTTGCATGAAATTTATTAAATGCCTCAAGAACGTTCTCATTATACATAATAAAATTGCCACAATCGAAGGTATATCCGACATTCGGGCACTTCTCAAGGAACCATTCAACACCGTTTTTTGCGGACATGGGAGAAGAAAAATCATCAAAATCTTCAAACAGGACACTTATTCCTAGTTCTTTTCCCATCAAAGCTGCCTTATTCATTCCTTCAGCCATGCGCTTTACTTCTTCATTTGAATCAAAAAAAGTTTTAAGGCGTGATTCATCTTGCATAGAGGCTTTTATTGTTGTGACATCATCGCCCCGCAAAAAACCGGGCACGATCATTATATTAGGAGCATCGAGCTCTTTCGCCATATTTAAATGCTCCTCTATCTTCCTGGTTTCATCATTGATCCCCATCTCATAAAACTCAAATATACAGCTTATTTTAAATCCGGCCTCCTTGATCTGCTTGGCAACGGTCTGACTTTCCTGAAGATGACTGAGACGTATTTCAAGGGCTTCTACACCAAACCCGCGTACTTCCAAAAGAATTTCTCTGATACTTTTTCCAGTCTGTTCATGTGCTTCTATTATGTGATCGTAAAATACTGATAGCTTCAATTCTTAATCTCCTTATTTTCACGGATTCCGCGCTCTATATTTTTTGGCGCGCAAAATCTCACGGCATTTGTGATGATTTTCTGTATTTCCGGAATATGGTAGGTAGGACACGTCTCATGCCCCGGTTGGAAGTAGAAAATCTTTCCTTTTCCGCGCGTAAAAGTACATCCACTTCTGAACACATAACCGTTTGAAAACCAACCTGCAAAAATAACATCATCAGGGGCCGGTATATCAAAAGGCTCTCCATACATTTCTTCCTGCGGAATCGTTATGCACTCGGGAATGCCTTCAGCTATTGGATGCAGAGGATCAATGCACCATAGTCTTTCCTCTACATCATGCTTCCATTTTAGCGTCATCGTGCTTCCCATCAAAAGTCTTAGCATTTTTGAATAATGGGCAGAATGAAGCGCTATAAGCCCCATTCCGGACAGCACATGTGTACATATCCTCTGCGCTACCTCATCGGAAAACTCATCCTGTAACGCATGACTCCAATAAATAAGGACATCTGTGCTGGATAATACCTCTTCTGTCAATCCATGTTCATCATCGTAAAATGTGGCAGTCCTCACTTCAAAATCATTTTCCTTGCTTAAAAAGCTTTTTATGTAACCATGAATTCCTTCCGGATATATTTTCTTTACTATATCCAATTCCTGGTCGTGTTTGTTCTCATTCCATACCGTTATGCGTATCATTCCTATTTATCTGACCTTTCATGCTTTTTAGTTTTAGCCCTATAACCTATCTGCCATATTCAAATATTTCCAAATTTGTTTTTATCAGCTACATTATTGTTTCAGATTATTCTGATGCTTTTTTCATGATAAAGCTTAATCAACTTTATTTCCACAGTTTCAAGGCTGAGTAACTTTGTTTTTCTCATAATAATACCCCAGACCTTGTGATCTGGGGTACTGTTACTCTATATCTTTCTCTTACTTGCATGCTAAAGCCTTTTATCTCAAAATTATCAGAAAAAGGTTCAAAGCAAACGGATTCACTGGTCTCAAAACTCAAACTCAGAATAATCAAGCTCTTCTCCATCCATCCCTGTTTCTTCCATGTAGGGAACACCATCTCTTATTCCGAATTTTACAATCACATCAAAATCGTGATAAACACCCTCATAATCATAATCCACGTAATCTGCTTCATTTATGTACTTCTCAAGTTCCTCAGCAGCTTTAGCAACTTGTGGATCATGTGAATCACCTCCAATTGCAGGTCCTGTCGGTCCATGATAAGCAGTAAGCTGATAGGTATTGCCCTCCTCATCAGTACCAAGGATTAAGTAATCATAGGCGTCTTCAAGATCGTCAGAAGTATAAAACGGCTCCCCAAACAAATGCTGAAGACGTCCATAAGTCAGCGCCATCGAATTGGGATCCGACATAATATTTCCTATTTCACGGATCTGACTTCCCGGATACCATGCTTTTGCTCTTGCATCATCTTTAATAGATTCAAACTTGATTTTCATACCTTTTTCCTCCAAAAATTTTTCCCTCTATGTTTTAACAAACATAAGAAAGCTGTCATAGCATTTTTATTTAAGTAACAGCGCTTCGCAAAAGGTATTATATCATTACATCTGTTTTCTTTACTATATGATTTACCCTATGAAGCAACTGCTTGTTTATGAGATTATTCTATGAGTTCGGAACCTTACAATAAATGTACATTTAGGCAAAAACAGTATATCTATTTTTCTTTTAGAGAAGATTCATAGCGATTCTATAATTCTTTTATGATGGCTTCTTTTTCCACTCCTTAACTATGACAAAAACTGCCAGGCTCTACATTTAGTCTGGCAGTGCATATTATACTTAAATTCTTAAATTTCCACGTTATCCTTTTTCTCTGCTTTATCTTTAACCGTGCCGATTACCCCTCCAATTAAAGCACCAATAAAATCTACTGCAAAAATTCCTATGCACATTGCCGATCCGGTATGCCATATGCCAAATCCTACAACTACTCCAATAAGAATTCCGCAGGTCATCCCATAGCACATACCTTTTGAGCGCCATGTATTATCCTTCTTAACGCGATTGTCTTTCATGATGTTTGCTGTAGCAACAGCAAACATCACATATACGGGTGCCATAACTGCAATAAGACAGATCATAAAAATAGCTTTATTACTCATACGTTTCTCTCTATTCTCCTTTTCCTAAAACGACATACATTATAGCAAATATTCTTTATTATTTGTGGATCAATTTAGTGTGCAATTGCTGATGCCTTGCCAAAAGGATTACCCTATTTTTTTCTACAAAAATACAACAAAAAAGGTGTGTCTCACAAATTCTATGGGACACACCTTTACTATATGTAAATTATTTCAATCATTTAATTGTAAGGTTTGATGTGAGTTTTTTGCCCTTGGTCTTCACCATGAATGAGTAGTACAAATACAGCTTTTGCCCTTTTTCAAGTCTGATGGTTCCAACACGTTTTTTAACCATAGAGCCACCTCTCTGTTGAGATGATATAGACATGCCATATGTACCTTTTGTTTTACAGCTTACGCCCGTCAGATAATCATCACCTTCATAGTGAAAATACGTAACAACGCCACCATATACCAATTCTTTGCCCTTGCACTTAAGATTACTGAGAGTTATCTTGTAAGTCTTTGTCTTTGGAGCTTCAAATACCAGAAATCCTTCAAATGTACCATTTGATTTATTCTGAACAACTTTATAGTTTCCGGTTTTATTTATGGTTACAACAGTCTCGTTAATCTCAACTACAGGTGAACCGGGATAGGCTGGATAGGCTGGTTTTAGTTTTAACGTCTTAGTTTTTGCAAACGCTGTCATTGGGCTGGCTAAGATAAATACGAATGCAAAGACAAGTGCCAGTGCTATAATTCTCGATACGATTTTCCAAACTCTTATCTTCATGGTGACCTCCTAATCATAAATGTACTTATTGTTTTATAATTACTATTCGGCTCTAAAGGAGTCTGATTTCTCTCGGCTATTATTCACTTTTTTGCCATACACTCAGTATCCCACAAATTTTGGATGTGTTCTATGTCCTTAAGTGCAATAATTAAAAAATATTTCGAAAATTTCTATAAAAATGAAATAAAAGTGCATTCTGTCTACAGCTCAACAATCAAGTAAATCATTACTACGAGGCAACCACTTGTGGTACGAATGAAAATGTATTATATCAAATTTAATTATCAAGAAGATCCGCTTCCAAAGCATCAAAGTCTATATCATTCTGCTGAAAATTATTAAATGGATTATTTATTGTTCTTTGACGCTGTGCAGATCTATTTCCCTGCTCTATCATCTTACAAAGGTAACCAACCTTATCCTCTATTGGTTCCTTCGTAGTATCATCAAGTCTCTTCTTAAACTGCAGGATGATCTGCATCATAAACATTGCATCTCTATTTAATCTCTCGACCTGCTTGCAGACTCTTTTAATCTCTTCATCTTCAAATTCAATGTAAGAAGCTTTTAAGAACAACTTAAGCTGCTGGAAAAGCTCATCATTAGCTTTTTCTTCAATAAGTTTATTCTGACTGGTTGTAATATACTGCTTAGCTTTGACAGTAAACAAATACCCAGCGGAAACTCCGTTTACTTTTTGAAGTTCATAATCAAAGGTAAAGTCGCATTCTTCAACAGCATTTATACTGTTTTTTGCTGGCTCAAGTACTCTTCTTTTTATGTCACCTACGTTATAGGATTCCGGTATAGAGAACTGATGCTTCATATCTTCAATAGATATTCTGAAAACTCCAGGTGTTGCATTAGGAAATTCCTTGTAATTTTTCTTATTTTCAAGGAACCAATAAAGTGCTATCGTATATTTTCCCTGAAGCTGTGTTGTTACTTCAAGAGCTCCATATGCTCCATGCACAAGCTGCGAGCATAATGCCAGATCTTTAAAGAAATCTGAAGGTACAAATTCGATATATGCTGAGGATTCTTTACTGTTGCCTTTTCCATTGTGATATCTGAGGATATTGAACCAGGGAACTACTATCTCATCTTCTCCATCAGGACCAAGATCTTCAAATACAAGATGTCTCTCTTTTAGCTTCTTCGTTCCTTTTCTGAATACTGAGTACAGATATTTATCATCTGCATAGCGAGAATGACCAAGAAAGCTTGTCGGCTCTATTCTATATACTTTATTTTCAGGAAAAGAAGACATTGTTCCGAGAATAGCATCAAATACGATGTTTTCATCAGCTGTAAATTCCATTTTGCAATGCATAATGAGGGCATCGGTTCTGTATGCAATACCGACACCTCCCTTTTTCAGTGGATGCTTATTATCCTGAAGGGCAAGAAGTTTAAGAAGCGTCGTATGGGCATTATCATTAAACGTTTCTACAAGACTGTCTATAGAAATCGCCTTTTTTATATATTCTTTAAGCTGAGCTTCATCTTCTGAAATTACCGCCAGACCATTAGAATCTACAACATCTGACTGAACTTCATCAAGATCTACAACTCCCCCAGTTACTGTATGGACGGTCTGATGCTCAAACTGTCCGAGTGTGTCCGTTAATGGTTGATAACTATCTCGTGTCATTCGTATTCCCCTTTACAGATGACAAGACTATAATTTGTCATGTCATCATTTATTGTATACCTGTTACCTATTAATTCATAGTGTGAAATCTGTCATCCGATTCAGACTCAATTACAATCAATTCATTTGTCATTACAATACAATAGCCGCATAAATACTGGGATTATTTAGTGTGAAATCTGTCATTTAAAACATAAATACATGAATTTTACTTAGTGTGTTTTTTGTCATCACACACTGAACTTATGACAAATAATCCATTTGTCATTCTATTATAAAAAGCTGATAAATACGATATTTATTTAGTGTGTAATTTGTCATCACGACTTTTCGATGACATCTGTGTTATTTGTCATCGATTTTAGAAAAATCTTTGATTATCACACAAAAATTGACCGGCTTAGTCACTGTTTTCTTAAAATCAAGCCACTTTTTTGATGATTTTTGACGTTTTTAGTGTGAAATCTGTCAGCGATGACAGCAAAATCATTTGTCATTCATTAGTGTAAAATCTGTCATTAGATATAAACTGCAAAAATTTTTGTTTGTGTGATTTCTGTCATCAAATTAGTGTGAAATCTGTCATGTAGTGTGAAATCTGTCATGCACTAGTGTAATTTCTGTCGGTGATAGTGTGATTTCTGTCGCTATTTAGTGTTATTTTTGTCATATCAAAAGCTCCTAAAGCCGCTATTTTACTGGATTTTTATCTACTCTCCTATACATACTATATGTAGATTAATATACTATTAATATCTATCCATGACAGACATAAAATATAGTTGTGTTTAATTTGTCATTTTGCTTTCTTATATTTTTATAAAAAAAGTGTTCCTTATCTTTAAAATAAGAAACACCTAATTTTTAATACTATTTATTCTTTTTCATATCCTGCTCGATAAGATAATTTATATAGCCGGTAACACCGCCATATTTACCACCAACTGACTTGGCATACATTAAATTCTCAGCCTTAAGATTAAGGGAAATTTTATGATAATATCCTTCTCTTTTCGGTCTGCCAACTCTTGATTTATCCATTACATTGATCAGCCCATATTGTTCTGCTAAAAGCTTAAGAATATCTCTGTCAGGTGTAGGAGCAGCTTCTATTTCCGGCTTATTTATTAGTGTATCTGTTACAGGTTTTTCAATTTCTGGTACTTTGATTTCTGGAATTGGATTAGTTTCGTTAACCTCCACTGCTTTTATTTCAGGAATTGATTCAGTCTCTGGTACAACTACTGAAACTTCTTCTATGGGTTTTGCTACTATTTCTTCAACAGTTTTTTCAACTATTTCTTGGTGCTTTTGAATCTTTTTAGCTTCTGAAGGCTTTGTCTTGGTGGATTTTTCTTTAGTGGTTTCAGCTTTCTTTGCAGAGTCAGATGCCTTTGTATAGTTATCCAGCATTTCATCAACAATGGTTGTATTTTTCTTAGGTGAATGTTGTTCATCCATTCTTTTTTTGTTCAATGCATTTAATTTTTCTCTTCTTGATTGTGCTGCCATTATTTCATCCTCCTTACAAGTTTCTTCGCAACGCTTCTGTAGTCTTCAGCAGCGTTATTTTTAGGACTGTATTCTTGAATTGACTGTCTGAATGATTTACTTTCGCTTGCTATAATGCTCTTTCTTATGGTTTCCACTAATGGATTATCCGAAATCTCTGAAGAAATATCCTGGAGTGCTTCCTTTGCATTTTGATGCATAACAGTATTTTCATATTTGTTCAATAAGAGAAGCTCTATCTTTGCGTGTGAAACGGGGTGAGCTCCGTCCCTATACGTTACAAGGTCATTATGTACTTCCCATATTCCATCTATTGATCCATCATCTGCCTCTGTGGGAATAACAATACCATCTGATGCAACGTAGGCCATTGTAAGAAGTGTAGATCTGGAAGGACCATTATCTATGAGAATGAAATGGTAATTATCCTTTATCGGCTTTATAACGTCTTCTAAGAGGAATAGGTCCTGATATTCGGTAAATGTTCTGTCTGCTTTTGAAAGTTCCTTTGAGCTGGCAATAACGTCAAATGTACCGCATTTTTGGATTGCATCAATTGTTGCACTTTCTGCCTGAAGTACATCAAAAATGGTAGGCTTTGATAAATCTGCATTAACATATTTTGAGAGGTTACCCTGTTGATCCAGATCGATGACAAGGACTTTTTTCTTTTGTGCAACAAACGCAGCTGCAAGTTCTATTGTTGATGTGGTCTTTCCAACACCACCCTTCTGATTGACTATTCCTAAAACTTTTCCCATGTAAAACTCTCCTCCAGTATAAAAAATAGAAAAATATATAAAATAAAAGATATACCTATATAAATAGATAGGTATTAAATGGATATATATTAAATAGATATAAAAAATATTTACCTATAAAAAATATATCAACAAAATATATGGATATTTAAAATATAAATATACAAGATATAGATATATTAAATATAAAAATAATAAATACAACAATATTATATACTAATATAAAAGATATACCTATAAAAAATATATCAATATCAAATATACATACACAAAAATATAGATATATCAGATATAACAATATTAAATATATAAATAATAAATATAGATATATCGAATATAAGAATAAAAAATATCCATATAAAATATAGCGATATAAATTATATAACTATATTATATATGGATATTTTTTATATGTCTATTAAAAATATAAACATATAATATAGAGCAATATTATATATCGCCGTATAAAATATATAAATATTATATGATGCTATATAAAATATAACAATATAAGATAAACATATATGTTATGGCAATATATTAAATATATATTTATTATATATGTATACTTGATATTGATATATATTGTATATATATAAACATTTCTCTTTGCAGCACTAATTTGATATATACGATATATATCTATATAAAACATATATTTATTTAAAACTTTTGCTATTTTCTTCGTTTGTGCAGTACTCATGACATTTTAGAATGTCTGTGACCTTGTAATCAAGTCATTTGTTGATATTTTTGATAGTATAAGATGTGATAGTTATTGTTCACACAGCTCTATGCACTTGCTGCACAGAGCGTGAAAATGAGTATTTCTTGAATATGGGATATGTCCCTTTGCCGAAAGCAACTGGAAATGGTAAATTCAGTTGCTGTGAGAACCGTAAGGGATGAACAGAATTTGTGATAGGTTAATCTTAGATATTTTCACTGAATCCAATAAGAATGAAATCCTCTATTAAATACCTTACCATCTTTAGGAACCTGACGGATAGTGTTGTAAACATTCAGATAATCTCCGACTGCACTCGCAACCATGCAGAGAGAATACATAATGATTGAAAAAGTTACTGGAAATGAAAAGTTCTGAGCAAATGCCAGCCAAGTTACATATGGCAGTATTCCCAACAACACTGCTGGTCCCGAAAGAACAATAATAAAATTCTTCTTAGTAATACAATCTTCGCAATATACAAATAGCATTTTATTCTCGGGCATTACGTAAATCTGCTTCTTTATATACTTAGGAAATAGAAATGCGTGAATGTATTGAGACAAAAATAATAAAACTAACGCAATAAGCTGCGGAATAATAAAGCTTTCAAATGAAGCAATTGAAGGTTTTCCATACACGTTCAATATTCTAATTATAGCTAACACAATCATAAGTAAAAGGATAGGAACTGCAAACAACAAGCCCAATGCAAATGCCTTATCAGATGAATCTGGCTCAACAAATGGAACACTCCCTTCTGGAAGAGGTTCTCCAGATGAAATCTGTTCGATATCTCCCTTTATTTTTCCTTTAAATTCAATATTCCACATATAAATAATACTCCTTCGATGATTTTTTAATAATTGGATATTATAACAATGTATATCAATTATTGGAACAAAATCAAGAAAGAGTTGATAAAGTACGAAATAGTACAGTTCTTTTCTATATGGCATTCTTCCTATATAAAACTTCATCAGATGTGTCTTTGAATATCTGAGTTGAGTAAAAATATATAAGACAAATGACTGTAGGAGAGTATCAGAAAAAAAGTGAGACTTGACCATTAGGATTATAATAACACTAGTACAGCGCACGGAAAATAACTGGTCTAATTCGACACGGTTATTCAAGAAACGATGTACTAGATAAGAACGTGTTTTTCAAGGAGTTATTTATATAATGACAGGAAGGCTATCAAAGAGTAGCGTGAAACATATCGAAGATGTGTATTTTACCAGGACATATTATGGCAGGGAGGATGGCAGAGAATATATAGCGGTATCTGTACGATGCCCTGTTGAGGAAGCAAAGGAATATGCTGCCGGGATTTTGAAACTTAATGAAGATGAAGTAGTTGCTGTTCCTGATTTGTGGTATGCAGATGATGAGGACCTATACGATACTGATCCTGGCTTTGTATGCAGCAGAGTAAACGTATTTCATAAGAGGATTCCGCTGTGTGGTCTTATTGCAGTCGACATGGATGCTACTTTATTAAGGAGTGACAAGACGGTAGATCCTTCTACTATCGGTGATATAGATAAAGCAGTTGATGAAGGAGTGAACCTTGCGTATTGTACCGGAAGGGCTCTTGTTGAAATGAAAAATTACTTTAAAGAGCTTCCGCAGATAAGATATGCCATCTGCTACAGCGGGGCTATCATCTATGACTGCATAGAGAAAAAGCCTATTTACAAAAATGAAGTAGATGCTCAGTTCTTTGAGCCGATTATTGCAATTGCTCAGAAGTATGGTGGGATGCTAACATTTCTTACGGAAGATGAATCCATTGTTTCTGAGGATGACCTTGAGCATATGGAAGATTTCCATATGGGAGTATATAAGCCAATGTATATGAAGGTCACAAGGCGTGTAAAAGATATGAAAGAAGAGAGCGCCAAGCATTCTTCAATAACAAAGATTAACATATATTTTAGAAGTGCCGAAGACAGGGAAAAAGGATATTCTGAATTAAAACATCTTCCGCTAGAGTTTGCATATGCTGAAAAGACAAGCCTGGAGATGAATGCCAAGGGTGTCACTAAGGGCATGGCAATGCTTAAACTCGCAGAACTATTAGGTGTTCCTGCAAATAAAACAATGGCTATAGGTGATGCGGATAATGACATAGATATGCTTAAAAGAGCAGGCTTTTCCGTAGTGATGGGCAATGCAAAACAAAGTATAAAAAAGCTCGCTGATATGGTCACTAAGGATAATGATCATAACGGAGTGGGATACGCAATCAGATCCATGGTAGGATGAACCTTAATTATGGAAAGATAATGCGTGCAGGCAATCCAGTTATTTATTATCTTTCCATAGCATCATCCTCTTTTAGTAATTTCTTGAGATTTTCAGGCTTACCGATACAGCCTGTGTTACCGTTAAAGCTTCCAAGAGTAGTAACTCTGAAAGGTGCAAATTTCATGCCCAAAACTATTCCGGCAAGAACCAGACATATTCCGGTAAGAACTATTTCTGTTTTGCTGCATTCGCCTCGCTGTATTTTTGATATATGTTCTTTTATCATTTCAAACAAACCTCCTATTCTGGGATTCTTTCTTCAGTCTCTGTATAGACAAAGTATTTTTTCCATCTTCATATTCAAGTGTAAGATCAGTACCAACAGGCATATCAAATATTGAAGAAATGGCCGGTTCAATTTCAAACAGCGTTCCCCAGTCTCATACAACCATAATAGATGGATTCTGCAGAAACTCATCTGTGTCTGTCTCTGATAAAAAAACTCCAACCATTATCGAGGTCATTAACGCTCTTTTCTCTAATACACAATTTAAGTCGCCCTTTGTTTTCCAAGATATTTCTGGAGGCAATTGATCCGCCCATATTCATGCTTTACATAATGCATGTCCTCCTACTTGTTTAATGGATATCGGTATCTATTATAAGCTTTTTACAGCTTTTGCAGAAGTATGAATCCATATATTCCTGTTTTTTTCAGAAAAACGGAAATCATACTGGACCAGATTCTCGCAAGGCGAGGAGTGTGTCCTGTGTGTGGGGGCATTAAAGGTGCCGCTTGCAGTATCTGTATCTGACTGGAGTATGTCAGATATAAGGGATTCTGGTTGTTTTTATATAGTCAATCAAAGTCCTTTTTTTGTATAATTGTGGAATAGGATTAAGTTATCAGACTAATATGGGAATTGTAGATATGGTATACAGAAAAAAGAATTATTTGTTGGGGCAATTAGATAATATCGAGTTTGTTGTGGTTCTTACAAAATATCAGAATAAGTGGGTGTTTTGCTGGCACAAACGCAGGAAAAGCTTTGAGAATCCTGGTGGTCATGTAGAACATGGTGAAACGCCAATGCAGGCGGCAAGACGTGAGCTTTACGAAGAGACAGGTATTACTGACTGTGAAATGATTCCTTTGTGGGATTATGAGCAGCCCTGGGATGATGGGATCCACAAAAACAATGGCCGCTTTTTCCTTGCTATAGCACATTCTCTTGGGGAACTTCCGGAAAGCGAGATGGAGAAGATAGAACTTTTCAATGCTGTACCGGAGAACTTTACATACGACAGAGGTGATGCTATTAAAGATTTCGAAATGGCCAAAAACATGCTAAAAGCATGGGAGCGTGATTGAGCAAATAGAGGGAATAGAGTTTGAAAATATGCTTAGAAAGGATGAGAGAATAAAGATATACCTATTATTGATTTTTGTTTTAGTTTATTTTGAGATCAATATAAGAATATAACTTGGATGACCATGTTTTACGAATGGCGTTTTTACTGATAAAAAAAAGCTATAGCTATCAATATAAAATGTGTATTATGAAAATTCTTTTGGCTATGTCATATTTAAAATAGGCAATCAGTATGTGTGCTGGTTGCTTGCTTTTTTCGCTGACTGATAATGTTCGGAGGTGACAAAAACATGGCAAAGAAAGATAATCCCTATAAGGGATTGGGAATTAATACACAAGCAATACATACAGGAACAGGTTATGATGCAGAAACAGGAGCTGTGAGGCGACCTCTTCACATGGCAAACAGTTACAAACTTCCGGATGATCTCTCACAGGTAAACTATTCTTCAACAGATATACTAATGTATGCAAGAAATGGTAATGCTAACCAACATTGGTTGGAGGAAAAGATAGCAGCATTACATGATGCTGATGATGCAATTGTTTTGGCTAGCGGAGTGGGAGCACTTCACGCTTTATTCTGGACACTTCTGAAAACAGGGGACAGGGTTGTTTACCCAAATGTAAGCTACATGGCAGTCTACAGGATGTTCCATGAGCTTTTTAATAGGAAATTTGGTGTGGAAACAGTAATGGTGGATATGACCGATACCGAGGCAGTTAAGGCAGCAATAACGCCTGGCACCAGACTTGTACATATAGAAACACCGGATAATCCCACTAACGGAGTAACAGATATTGAAGCTATAGTAAAGATAGCACATGAGAATGGAGCGCTGGTCTCTGTTGACAATACCTTTGCCTCACCATTTAATCAGAAGCCACTTGAATATGGGGCAGATTTTGTAGTGGAATCTCTCACAAAATATATCAATGGTCATGGGGATGCACAGGGTGGCGCCATTATATCGAATGATCTTGAAACAATGGACCGTATACGTTATGAAGCGCAGGTTAATGTCGGAGCGGTGATAAGTTCATTCAATGCCTGGCAGATATTCCGTGGCTCTGTGACATTTCCTCTACGTATGCAAAAGATAAATGAGTCTTCTATGAAGATAGCACAGTGGCTGGAGCTACGGGATAATGTTACTTTTGTATCCTATCCGGGACTTTCAAGCAATTCCGGTTATGCGATCGCAAAGCGTCAGATGAAGAACGGATTTGGCGGTGTTATATCTTTTGGTATCAATGCTGATGACAAAGAAGTTGAGAGATTCTGTTCAGCGCTGCAGATAATTACGTTTGCAGTTTCATTAGGACATGATGAGAGTCTTATTTTCCCGCAGCCAAGTTATGACGAGAGGATAGACCTGTATCCTGAAAAATTCAGAAAAGGATTTATCCGATTTAGTGTAGGACTTGAGGATGTGGAAGACATTATCGCAGATCTGGATCAGGCGTTAAAAACGATTGGGCTTTGATCCTACAAAAGATGTAGAAGATTGAATAAAATCATTGCTTTGATAAGGATGAAGCTCCGGATAAAAAGATAATTGAGAAAATAATAGAAGCAGGACGCTTTGCATCAAGCGGATCTAACAGTCAGTCCACGCATTTTCTTGTAATCACGGATAAAGAATTTCTTAAAGAGTTGTCATAGCTTGTGAAAACAGAATTTGCCAGAATGGAAATAACAGAAGACACCTATATTTCTCTAAAAAATTCTATAAATGCATCCAAGACAGGTAATTATAATTTCTATTACGGTGCACCGGTGTTTATAGTAACAGCAAACAGAAAAGGATATGGAAATGCCATAGCTGACAGCGATGAAGTACTTCTTGTTGAAAAATGGCAGAACGTGTATGCTATAACGAGCCATGGTAAGCAGCTGCATTATAAAAAGCTTGGTGAGTTGAAAGCAGATTATGTAATAGATACAATAATAGAAAGATTTGAGGTAATATGTTAAAAGTATATGGAAGCGGAATGTGTCCTGACTGCATAAAATGTAAGTACAATCTGGACAAAAACAATATTGATTATGAAAATATCGATATCACTCAGAACCTTAAAGGCCTTAAGGAATTTTTGAAATTCCGTGATAAGGAAGAAGTCTTTAATGATGCCAAGGAAAATGGATATATTGGTATCCCTGCACTTATTACAGAAGATGGGGAAATAACCCTTGATTGGGAGAACTATTTTACAGAACTGAAAATAGAGGTAGTCCATCCTCAGGAAGAAGGTACTTCCTGTTCAGTAGATGGAAAAGGGTGTTAAAAACTACAAATAAAAGTCCAGCGGTGTGATGTCAAGTAAAGAAAAATAAAAAATCTTTTATTTTTTGACATTTTTCACGAAAAGAAAAAACGACCACCTAAGCCCTGTCGACCATATTTTTAAATGAGCAGGGCGTACTCATCAGCAAGTAGGTGATACTACTATGCTGGACGATATAGACGATTGTCTTTCAGCAGTCGAAAGACTAATCGCACAAGTTTACGAGCAGTTAATGCGAGTGCACGTTTGTGTTGGTATCTGTTCACCTCTTTGTACTTGAGGTGATAGAAGTCGCTGTATTCTTTGTCGCATCTTACAAGAGATAATGCTGCTT
>NZ_JNKH01000051.1:0-22563 GCF_000701985.1 Butyrivibrio sp. WCE2006
GAGGTGACAAACTATTAGTAGTCAATAGGTTTTAGAGAATATTTTATAATTATTGGTTTGAGGGTAACTTTAATAAACCATCTGAATACACCGTATTTCAGATGGTGACCGGATTTCCTGCCTTTTGATGTTAGCGAAGTTTCTGAGAATTGAAGTCTATGTTTTGCTTTTCTAACGCAAAGATAACTCGTAAAAGCTTCTTTGCAACGTGGGTTATAGCTACCCGATGAGGTTTTCCTTCATGACGCTTCTTGGCATAGTAAGTTGCAAAAGTCATATCGAAGCGAATTAAAGGAAGACAGCAGTTTAGCAAGACATATCGCAATGGAGATGATCCGTGCCTTACCATCTTTCCACCATGAGATTCAGTACCTGAATCATTTACACTTGGTTCAATTCCAGCAAAAGCAAGCATCTGTGCTGGAGATGAAAAGTTGGAAATATCTCCGTATTCTGCGTAGATTACTGCAGCAGAAATAGGACCAATTCCTGGAATGGTCATGAAGTGAGGATGGACTTCGTTTATGAGCCTAATAATCTCACTCTCAAGTGTATTGATTTCTTTGGCCAAGGATTTGTAAAGGGACAGTAAACTTTCAAGTTCGACATCAAATATAGAATTATTGATGCCAACAGTATCAGTAGCTAAACGTTTCAATTCAAGGAACTGTTGAGGAGAAAACTTACCATGAGATATGCGACGTATTTCATTATAGTCAGTTTCGTTCATGGCAGACATGTTCTCAGCAGAGCCGTAGTTTTCTAACAGATATAGAGCTGTTTTAGAAAAACGTTCATTAAAGAATGGCTTGAACTCCGGAAATGTATGATCAAGAACATTTGTGAGTTTAACAAGATATAAGGATCTTTGACGAACAAGCCTGTCACGGAGACGAGTTAATGACTTTAAGGAATAAGCGTGATAAAATCCTTTTGAATGGGGTTTGTACTCAACAGTCATTAACCATCGAGCAATGGATTCACAGTCAACAGAATCGGTTTTTGTACGCCTTAGAGTGGTCGATTTTTTATATTCCGATATCAAGACTGGATTTACTTCCATGAACGTTAGCGAGGCGTTTTCAAGGAAAAGCTCAAGATTCAGGGCATAATGAGATGTTGATTCAAACCCTATTCTTATGTCCTCAGGTGAGGATAAAGAGTTAATAGTTGTGAGTAGTTGATCAAATCCTTCTTTATTGTTTTTAAAAGTGAATTTGGCAACTACAGATTGATCAGCTGCAGCTATAATGCAGCAATCATGTTTGTACTTGGAAATATCAATTCCAGCAAAGTACATAGACATTAAATAAAACCTCCTGATTATTATAGTTGGCACTGTTGTCTACCACAGAGAGATCGACTGTGTAATCACGTAAATCTAAACGTCAAGCGTTAACAAACTAATTACCAGTATTAGACGAAAAGCTGTGGTCTGAGTCACCTCGTACCAGTCAAAGCTGTAATAATATAGAAACAGATCCACAGTGCCTAGATAAATATATCAGAAAAGGATTAGAAGTAGCCCAGAGAACCTGGGAGAAAGGAAGAATCCAATCACTTTTCTAACATGATTGGATTATACGTGAAAAAGTATGAATAAGACTGAACTCGTTGAAGCTATGGCTAAAGAGACTGGCCTTAGCAAGAAGGACACAGAGAAGTCTTTAAAGGCTTTCATCGATGTTGTTTCAAAGCAGCTCAAGAAGAAGGACAAAGTTCAGCTCGTTGGCTTTGGTACTTTTGAGACAGCTAAGAGAGCAGCAAGAAAGGGTAAGAACCCTCAGACTGGTGCCGAGATCAAGATTCCTGCTTCCATCGCTCCTAAGTTTAAGGCTGGTAAGGCTCTTAAGGACCTTGTAAACAAGAAGTAATTAAAGTAACTGCAACTATTAAACCTGTTTTGTAAGGAACGCAAATTAGTCATTACATCATTACAAAAAATTTCGGACTCACTTCCTATGTGGAAATGAGTCCGTTTTCATTTAAAATAATGATACCAGTTACCCTTTTTATGCAAACAAATCATCCAAAGTTATTACATTAACAAATATCCCACTATATGAATTTTTCTTTAAACCATAAGTCGTTACAAGTGTATTCCTGACTACTTTTTTTCGGGAAATCTTTTCCATAACAAGCCTGTCCCTTGTTCGCATCTTTTCTTCATAATTGTAGTCAACTGAAAACTCACCACTATAAAATTTCAGTTCACAGAGGTTCACCACATTATCTGCACGATCTATCAGCAAGTCTATTTGGGTTCCTTCGGAATCATCACTTTTTTCTTTTATCCACATAGACATACTTGCTTCGACGCCATTAATCTCAAGGGCTTTCTTTATCTGAGGATAATGAAGATAACATACATTCTCAAAAGCCAAACCTCTCCAGATATTTAAAACGCTTGAATTAACATTGTGTTGCCAGAAATTTTCTCTATTTCTCTTCCCTTTGATAAAATTTAAATATGTCAGGCAATACGGATCCGACAATCTATATTTTTCTTCTCTTTTGCCGTCTGCAAATGGGATGTACTTTATCAAAAAGTCACTTTCTACAAGTGATGCCAATATCTTGTTAAGCTCGCTGCCCGAGACATCTTTAAACTTTCCGGCTATTTCATTTCTTGTATATCCAATACCCTTTTCAAATAAGAACTCAACGATTTCCCTGGTTTTTGTAGGCTTATCAAATGCTGATGTAAAGAGATTATCATATTCTCCTTTTAGCAAAGGGTTTTCATCGAACAATATCCGGTCAATATTCTGAGCAAGGCTCAACCTTCCATCCATATATCCAAGATAGTAAGGAACTCCACCAAACACCATGTAACTTTGCGTAATATCATATCTTGAAAACTGGATATTTTGGCTTAGGAAGTATTCTTCACACTCTCTTAGTGTAAACGGTAACAACTTAATCTTGTGGGTAATTCTATTATATAGACCACCTTTATTACTTATCAGCTTATTCTGAATCCATGAGTTAGCGCTTCCACATACTATCAGCATGATATTTCCGCGTTCATTGCACCAGCCATTATAGAATTCTTCGAAAGCAGTAATAAATCTGGATCTTTTTGTATCCATCCAGGGGAGTTCATCGATAAAAACTACCTGCTTTGAGCCATCGTCTTTTTCAGTCAGCAGTTTCTTAAGCATAAAGAAGGCTTCAAGCCAACTGGATGGTTTTGCACTTTTTTTCATTCCATACATTTGCAGAGACAAATAAAAGCTTTCAAGCTGGTCGTTTAATGTAACTTTTTCACCTTTTTCATTGACAGGTGACAACCCCGTGTGATGAAAAGCATACCGTCCCCTGAACGTATTGTTTACAAGATACGTCTTTCCTACTCGCCTTCTGCCATAAATAACCACAAAGTCTGACTGGTTTCTTTCGTATAGTCTATTCAATTCATCCTGTTCTTTTATTCTTCCTATCATACTTTAATTATATCTTATTTGTCCTATAAGTCAATTTATATTACCTTATAGGACAAATAAAAGGCTTTTTAAGCCTTTTATTTGTCCTGTTATGTATAAAATATTATTTTTAGGATAATTATATTTATTATTCCATGCCCAATCATTGTACCGGTTCAAAATCAGTTTTTATCAGCATTTCTTTTATCCAAAACCATTAGAATTACCCCTATTGATATGAGCGCACAATATAATATCGCTGTGTACTTGAAAAAAACATGTATAAATACGTCTCCAGTAGTCAGCTCACTAAGCAGCGCCTCATACACCAGCTCCAGGTTAAGTACTACGAGTGAGGCATATGCAGTAACCGGAAAGCTCACGTCATCCTTTATGCTCCTGAAAATCTCAATTGAAATGATCAGAAGATTCAATAGAAAAACTACAAGAAACTGTTTTTCAATAAATGGCCCAACCTGCACAGGCTCCATACCAAAAGGCATCACACCATGCATGATCTTTAAGATGCACCAGCCAAACATAAGAGAACTATATACTCCGCTTATTAGGGAAGCTGCAAATCTTGCAAGATCTGGCCTGGATAGAATCCTCATTGAGGGTTTCCCTCTCGAAGAAATCATCATAAATATGACCATAGCAGCCATGATAGCAAGGATTAATGGATAAAAATCTGCATAAAGTGGGAAAATCGACGGTCCATGGAATATGCCATATCCTGCCACGATGATAATAACTCCATAAATGGTACAAACAAGTGCCCTAAGAAGTATTCTTACTTTCTGCCTGCGCTGCATTTTTAATGTTTTAAGCAGTTCATTAAGAGCAGCTTCCGTGGTCATTTGATTTTTGCTGCCTACGATTATTTCTTCTATACTGATATCAAGAGCATTTGCAAGATTTTCAATTACACCAACATCAGGAAAACTGGCTCCTTTTTCCCACCTCGAAACAGCCTTGTTAGTTACTCCAAGGATATCCCCCAGTTCAGCCTGGGTGTATCCCTTCTTTGTCCTTGCCTCTTTGATTACCTGACCTGTTTTTTGCTTGTTCATGGTTGTCCCTCCAGTTTTCATTCTCATACGAGCAAGCAAAAATTTCAATCTACTGTAGCGAGAACAGGCTTAAATACTGTGATTTTCTCCATTCGAATTTCGCAAGTACTTTATTCAGCCTGATATGTATTCTCGGTATCAAGCAGCCACGGAAGTATAAAAACCATTCCTACCTGTACTATAGGATCAGGGAACCCATCTTCAACAAGATCAACTTCCCCTTCCACATATACATTAAAGTCCGGAGCCAGTTCTATTCCTTTCTGCTCCTTATCCCTCTCAATTATTCCCCCACATACATGGAAAAAGCCTCCACCAAAAATACTTTTTCCTCCATTCTTTTGGCAAAACCAATATGTTTCGCATACTTTCTTAGGAACTACCCCTATCTTCTCGAAAAATGCAACGACTTCTTGTGGCATTTCATCACAAAATTTTATAAAGTTTCTGCATCCATCACACATACAGTCTATCTCCACGGAATTGTCTGAATAGTAAAATTTCCTGGTTCTTTTTACATCAATATCTACAACCGTCCCATTGAAATCTATAATCATATTTCTGTCTCTTTATTCTTTTCAAATTAAGCCAAACGAAATTTAATAGGAAGCAAAATCGCAGTAATAATAAATCCATAAAACGGTGGCAATAAAATACAAATTATTCTTCCATCATCAAGTAAGTCTGAGCCAATCCCATACACCAAGAAACATAGTGCATAAACTATTCCTCCTATTAAACCAGAAATGATCACTCCGGTGATTGCACAATTAACAGCAGACAGGCACTCCTGCTTAGATGAATCACTTCCATCCTTTTTAAAAGCCTTAAAAAATGGACTGACTTTTCCGCTTGCTGCAAGAATCATAAGCGGTATCCCCAACACACATAAAAGAGATGGCAAATCCAAGCTGTGAACAAGTGCTATTAACAACATTTCATCCCAGTAACCATTCACAAAAATTACAAAAATTGCGAACATACATAACCCTACTACAAAAGCTACTACATTTGATTTTTTCATGTGTTCCCTCCCGTATTAAAATTGTAATCAGTACTTACACCGTTTTGATGTTTTGAGAAACCCATTTAAGAATCAGCCTTACAGCCAGGCAAACAATAATAAGCAATATGTATTCTACTACCGATGATAGTATCCCGTATGTATACCACGGGGCAGATAAGACTTCATAATACTCAGGATGCCTATTATACATAAGGATGTTCATGTATATAATTCTAAACAAGCATCCCCACCCCAAATACCAATATCACAGTCAAAACGTAATTACTCTTCCTCATTTCATCTCGCCCTTTCGATGACAAAAGATGCCGGATTATCTATGCTGAGTTTATCTGTAATATCTATCATTTTTCCATCAGCAAACTTATAAACAAGATAAAAACCAGCTTCAGGAATCTCATATCCATCTGAATCTTCTGGCAAAGAGACATACTCCTGATGATGAGTGTCCACGTTATAAATTACTATGGATTGTGCATAAGGTTCTCCACAACATATGTAGCAGCCAGATTCTAAATAGATTGATCCTATAACATATGAATTATCAGAACTTGGAGTTTCATTATCATTAACAGGTTCTGCCTCCTGTGAAAGCTCTACTGTATTCTGTTTTAGAATAACATCATCCTTCCTTGCACATGCACCACATAAAAGCACCAGCCCCAGCAAAAATAATGAAATATTTACTGTTCCAAATACTCTTTTCACCTTCAAATGACCTCCATAAGTTAAGGCTTAATACATGTTACATATTAATAACGCTGACCCCGCCCTTTTCGTGACATATTTTTCTATTTTTTTACAACATTCTCAGCAATTTTTATAAAATCCTCCCTGCTAGCTTTTCCGGTCACATAAAGTGCATAACCATCTATGCTGGTGGCAAGGCTTCCATGTACTCCGTCATGATATAAAAATGCCTGCTGACCATTTATTGTAATGACTTCTTTCTTCATTCCTTCAGTATTCAGGTATGCGTCCCAAGATGTATTCTTTTAGCAATGAAAAATCTCCTTATTCTTGTTATACGGCGTTGTAACCTTTGCCTAAATGTCGGTTCCTTCGACTTATCTAATAAAAATATGGTAGTCGGTCCGTCAGCATCACCAATTATTACATCAGATTCTATTCCCATAAAACCATTATCTCCTCTGGATCATTCTCTGCGTTATTTGCCTCATACCCAACTCTCTCGTTCTACATTCTTTAATTGAATGGCTATGCTGATTCTTTATTCATAGTAATGGAGTCTTCCCATACCTATTGTAGCCCAATGTCTGGCAAGTTCGAGCTCTGAATCAACATAGTCCTGATCATATTCTCCGTCTGCCTTCATTTCTTCAATATCTCTCTGAACCCCCTCTGGAGTTGACTCTCTGGAAATACCAATGCTTATTTCATTAAAGTTATATGCATATCCATTTTCATCATAATCAATTCTGTCATTGTTATGGGATTTCAAAACCTCAACCAAGTCATCAGCGTCGCTATCAAAAGCAGCCATACCATAAATATATGGTTTTATGCATCCATTTTTTCCACCCAGAAATTCTATGAACTGAACTTTGTCACTTTCATCAAAATCGATAGCAAGATCACTATCAAAATAATAATAGCGGTTCTCCCATATATCTGCATTTCCAAGAAGGCTGACGACTTCGCTTTTACTCATCCCCAGCAAAATCTTCTTATCATCCAAAATGATTCCCTCAAGTGAATTTATTATTGCCTTAATTTTGTGTTTTCTCATACCCAATCCTCTCCAATATATTTCTCGTATATCTCATATAATCATTTATTTCGTATCTCCTCGAGACACCGGTCAAGCGGTGTCTCATCCTTGATACACATGATATCCGGATTTGTCCCGGCTACTGCATTTATGCTGCCATCAGGATTTTCTCCAACATTTCCTGAAAATCGTATTAGTAATCCTGAATCAGGAAGTAGGAGCATCACCGGTGTCGGTCCCAAGCCATCACCTGAGGTTTTTGTTCCTACTAATGTCGCCCATCCGGTAGCTTTACAAAAGCAAACAAATTTCTCCGAAGCTGAATACACTCTGTTGCTTATCAGAACCCATTTCTTTATGTCCCTATCAATTATCTCTCCATCAAAGTCTTCCTCTGAAAGAGTCCATGTATTCGTATAATATCGGTCAAGCCCCAACTCTGAAGCCCATTCCGGTGCGTCTGAAAGTTCAGAAACAGGTTTTGATTCAGAATCCGCATAATACTTATTGATTAATGGCGTAGACTTAAAAAATGACCGATATCCAAACTCATATGTACCACCAAAAGGTGCAACCAGATTTTCCATCCAGTATCCATCACTTCCGCCACCATTTAATGTAATATCGAAAATTATATTCTCTGCATCAGGATATTTTTCCAACCCTTCATAAACTATGTTGCTATCCCTGTCCACCAATTCGTAGTGAAAAGATGGAATTTTAATATACAATGCCTTACAATCAGCGATATATTGCATAAAGACATCCGGAAACTGCTCCTGAGTATCCTGCACAAATTGTTCTGATGACTCCGGTATTTTATAACGTTTTGAAAGTTTTGGATCTGTGACTATCTCGTAATATGTCCTCTCAGTTTCTCTGTAATAATCATCATTTACAAATATGTTATATAAAGATGCATAATCCTCGGGTGAAGCGATATTCAGATGTGCAAAGTTTTGTAGTTCAGCTAACATGTTTTGTAACATGCCGTAGAAGTCATCTTCTTTTGTAATATCCTTGGTTTTCTCAGCATATCTGTCGTATATTTCATCAACATCTATGCCTTTATCTTCAAGACATGGCAGGTAAGGATAACTGTTTCGAAGCTCATCCCACAGTACCTCATAATCGCTCATATATGGAGCTTCACCTTTGTCCTGGCCAAAGGTAATGCTAACATCGTTACCGCATAGCACCTTAATCTGCTTTATTAAATTGTCTTTATCATCTTCAGATACCCCGTATGCCCCGGTATCAATAGTAACTTCTTGCACCACTAAATCATCAGATACAACAGTTTCAACCTCTGCATCATCTATGTTTAGCTGTTCCGCTATTACATCTGATAACTGTTTTTCTATATATTTCCCATATTCATCTGCTGTAACCGGTGTAGCATCTGTTAATGATTCTATATCCTCAGGATCTTCAGTTACATTTTGTCCTGCTGGATTATTTCCGCATCCATTCAGTAAAAGCATGATGAATACTGCCCCAATGGTGATTCTCCTAGACCAAAAGCTCTTTACCATACCTTTTCCCCTACTTTACGACCATCATCTATTCTCACTAAGGTAAATGCTAACCCTGCTCTGGATGATATCGGCTACTTCTTCCGCCGATTTCTGATTCTCATAGTAAGCCCCAGCTTCTTCGGTTATTATCTTTTCAATCTGGATTTCATTAGTTGATACATCCGTCACCGATGAAATGAAATCTATCACGGTTTCTGTTTCTTCCTTAGAGAGTTCATCGAGCTGGTATTCCTCATTTCCTATCCCAAGGATATCACCCGTATATACTTCTTCGCCCTTTGAATTAGTATAGTAAGGTCTTTCCTGCGCTTTTGCTGCCATCGCTTCAAGAGCACTTTTCTTTATTGGAAAATCCCTTTGTAATTTATTTCGATAATCATAGTCATAAAAAGACTTCATGAATTCCCAGGCAGCGTCTTTATATTTACAGTTGTGGTTCATTGCTATCTGCATTCTCATGGAGAGGAAGGATTTTCCTCCATCATTTGTTGGATAACCATTAAACTCTACATCCGTGCCAAAGTATCCATCAAGCAGCAGCTTATAGTCCTGAAAAGATGCCAGGGTATAATCCAAAAGAAGAGCTTTATTTTGCCTGAAGTATGTTTCGTATTCTTCCCACTCATCGTTATCTTCATCATCTTCTGTTTCTTCCGGAAACTGATTAATGAATTTCAGAAGATTAACAAAGCCCTCTGAATCAAAACTGCAGGTTCCATTTTCATAATTAATAAAAGTGCTTCCTGTGGTTTCGTAGAAGTCCGTGGCTGCATCTCTTGTCATATAGCCCATTCCGACAACAGGATCAATGCCATTTGCTTCACATATATCTTTATAATTCTCTAGTGTAACCTTCTGATTTCCAAGCTTGTCTTTAGCCGCAACACAGGTATTCACATAAAAAGACGGAACAACGGTATACAGTTCTCCATTTACTCTTGTGGCATCGACCACATTGGGTAAAAGATCAGAGATGCTAATATCAGGATCATTTTCAAAATATGAATCAAGGGGCTCAAACACACCTTTCTTCGCATAATTCTGAAGAGCTGCAGAATGGTAAATCACCATAATATCCGGCCCCTGTCCCTGAACAAATTCCAGCCCCAGCTTATCTACACAGTCAAAATATCCTGACAAATCCGCTCCTGCGCTGTCAGTAGCATAATCAATCAGCTTAAGCCTGTATTTATCACTCTTTTTATTGAATTTGGAGACCTGCTTTCTGACCTCATCAGATATGAAAATGGTTCCAACTGTGATAATCTCTTTTTCCGTAATTTCTGATGGATTGATTTTTGTCAAACTTGCAAGCTCAGATCCTTCATCGGGCATTTCATTTATTACAAAGATTTTTCCGTTTTCATCATCCCCGATATATGTCAGGTAATTTATTACTATATCCGATGACTCAAAGTCACAGACAAGCGTCATCTGCTCGTCCCCAAGATTAAAGGCCTTTATTCCGGAGCGCTCTTCAACATAAAAATCGAAGGCTTTTCCTGGATAGATTCTATTCCCATTCTGAGCATCGTTTGGAATAGAAACCTCTTCATCAAAATCCATCGTATCCGGGTTGAATTTTTTAATGATAAGACCGTTTTCATTGTAGGAATTGTCATATAGATATACGTTGCCATCTCGCAGCGTATATAGATTTCCGAAGTAGTAATCATCAGAAGAATCATCATTTCCCCCTATGATTTCTTCTCCTTCATCGGTGTTTTCATCATAAAATGAAGCTGCGCCTCTACTATAGGTCAGGATTCCCCTCCCCCTAACATAGGCCATGCTCCCTACTGTCTTCTTAGAGTCTGTCTCTGTAAGCGGTTTTTCCCAAATAATATCCCCTTCTGCTGAAAGCTTTACAATAGTAGAAGTCGAATTATCCGCCCTGAATTTTTCTGAGTAGCTAATCTCTTCATCATTTTCATAAGCTTCCAGCCAATCATCGGTGTAAACTGTCTTTACCAGATACAGATTTTCATCTTCGTCAGCTGTCATCTCACAGTATGCGATGTTATAGTCAGATTGAAGCGGAATCTCAGTCACAGTTCCGGAAGCATAATCAACCTTCATTATCTCCGGAGCAGCTTCGCTCCCTTCGTAGTAGCCTATCAGTGTGAAAAAACTGTCCTCTGTGCTGCAACTGCTAATGCAGTAACTACTATCCTTTACAGGTAAGTCGATGTCCTCCCACCGATATACATGATCCTTGTCAATCGCAGGTTCAACATCAGCGTTTTCCTGCAGAGCTGCATTTTCCTTATTTCCACATGCACCAAGGATAGTCATGGTACATATCATGCCCATAGCTAATACACTTGTCCCAAAACTCTTTTTCATAGTCCCCTTTTCTCCCATTTTGAAAGCCTTATCTCAATCTCGTTATGTAATGCCATAAGTATCGACTTTTAAAAACAGTCAACCCATCCACAGCTTTTAATGTCATCAAATGTAACTTCTTTATTTAAACCAGAACCATTAGTTAACGGCTCTGGTTTGGAAGACATCTCCCCAAATGACACTACTGTTATAGTAATTGCCACAACTACCCCCAAGCAGATTACTACCAGCTTTTTTGTATGCATATTATTCCCTCCGCTCCCAACAAAGTTTTCCCGTCTCAAGCATCTTTTAACCCCTTATTTATATAACGCGTGAGCATCCAATTTCGGGACACAAAAATCTGCTTATTTTAAGATTTTCTTCTGCCATATAATCCCAAAATAAGAGTAGAACACCCCATCGTTCCCACTATAGCTCTCCATATCAAACCGGGGATTCCAAATAATGGTGGGAATGGAGATCCTTGCTAAATTCATATTATCATCTATTTTTTCAGATAAATCTTAATAATTCTTAAGTTTTCCAAAGTCGTATAAAATCTATGTTATAGTAAAGAAAAACCATAATAAGGACACATTATGAGCTCACAGACCATACTGATAATTGAAGACGATGAAAGTATAAGAGATAGTGTAGAAATTCTTCTTGAAAGCGAAGGATTTTTAGTATTAAAAGCTGCTTCCGGCGAACAAGGTCTTTCCATGCTAACTGGTAATACAGATCTTGTAATTCTTGACATAATGCTCCCCGGAATGTCCGGTTATCAGGTTTGCGAAGAAATCCGTAAAATTTCTGTTGTCCCTATCCTATTTCTAACTGCCAGATCTGCTGAAGAAGATAAGGTTCTTGGGTTCTCTCTCGGTGGAGATGACTATCTTGTAAAACCATTTTCATATGTTGAATTATCTTCAAGAATACACGCTATGCTAAGAAGACATAAGGAATACGACTCATCAGCATCTCGCATTAGTACCTGCAGTGAAAAATGGCTTGAGCACAATGGCATAAAAATAAACACATGCAAAAACGAGGTGTTCATTGATGGAAATGAAGTATCGCTCACAGAAACTGAATACCAGATTTTACTACTTCTGATCAGCACTTCAGACAAAATCTTTTCAGCACAGGAATTATACGAAGCAGTATGGAATGAAACATATCTCCAGGATTCATCAAATACTGTAATGGTTCATATAAGGAAACTACGAACAAAAATAGAAAAAAATCCACAGGAACCGCGCAGAGTCTTAACTATTTGGGGAAAGGGTTACAAAATTGGCTAAAACTAAGACACGAAGCATTACAAAGAAAATAATGATATTGTTTGCTCTAAGCATGGCAGCTTCGCTTACATTATTTTTTATACTCTTCTCCACAGCAAATTATATTCTGGATGACATATTTCAAAACTCCAATTTTCGAAAAGACATATCTGACCCTCTGGTAAGCCGGTTTCAATACTACGTAACAGAAAAAAATTTAAAGGCGACAGAAACTTTTGCAATCCGTGACTGGGCCGAAGAAAACAAGGTCGACTATTTTACTATATCCAGAGAAAACCTTCTTCTTTATGACAATGCGTACATGGGCAAGATTCCTCTTGGTGATACAGAATCCGAACAACTAAATTACACCAGGCTATATATGAGCAATGTTAGATTTGCCGATGGTGATGCGGATGTTTTCATCTACAAGAATGTTGAACGGAAATACTATTTCACAGCATATGCAATATCAGCCCTACTAAGCGGATGTGCTGGTTTTGTAATAGTTCTGTTTGGAATACAAAAGGAAGTACTTTATATCGTAGAACTTGGAAATGAAGTAAACAAAATGAATTCCGGACTCGAAAATGCCTCATTCCGTGTCATGGGTGATGATGAGATTTCAAGTCTCGCCGGTGCTATAGAGCACATGCGTACTGATCTAATAGAAAAACAAGAAAGTGAACTTAAGATGAAAAAGGCACAGGATAATCTTGTTCTTGGCATGGCTCACGATCTCAGGACTCCTCTAACAAGCCTTATGGCTTACATAGAAATAGTCAAACGACAGGATAACCTGGAAAATGTATCTGGTTATTCCGATAAAGCATTACAAAAAGCATTTGAGATAAAGAATCTGTCAGATCAGTTGTTTGACTTTTTCCTGATTAATTCCGGAGAGAAAGACAAATTTGAAGTAGTTACGGTAGAATATGCATTTAGCGATTATCTTTCAGAACTATGTAATTATCTGGGTACGCAAGGATTTTCTGTAGAAGTGCAGGAACTATCATGGCCAAATCAGAACGTATCCGTATCTTTTGATTACATTGGCAGAATTATGAATAACATCCAGTCAAACATAGTTAAGTATGCGAATAAAACAAAGCCTGTATATCTTGATACCAAATGTGATGGGAAAACTTTCTGTATCTCTGTTGAAAATACAGTTTCTGCCAATGCTAACAACAACTCAAGTAACGGAATTGGACTAAAAAATATCAATTCAATGATGAAAAAAATGAACGGAGATTGCGTTATACATACAACCAAATCCATTTTCATAATTGAGTTGATTATAAATATGCTATGAACTTCATCTCCAAAAGGCCCTGTAGACAGTTCTCTTATGCACTCACATCCCTATAGTATTTCGCTTGCGCCTCAAACATGGTGGCGTATATGCCATCTCGCATTTTTACGAGCTCATCATGTGTGCCGTACTCTGCAATATGTCCATCAGAGAAAACTGCTATTCTGTCACAGAACTTGCAGCTTGATAATCTGTGCGAAATATAAAAAGCGGTTTTACCACCCACAAGGGTGTGGAACTGTTTGTAAACCTCGTATTCAGCCAATGGATCAAGGGCAGAGGTAGGCTCATCCAGGATAACTACAGGGCTATTCTTATATAAAGCCCTTGCAATTGCAATCTTTTGCTGTTCTCCTCCGGAAGGTTCTATTCCCTTTTCATCAAAATACTTGAATAAATTAGTCTTTGCGCCTTTTTCAAGCTCATCAATTCTATCCCTTAGTCCTACAAGGTCAATGTACTCATCAACTTTGCCCTCATCAAGGCTATCAAACGCTATATTCTCGTCTATAGGAAAAGAAAAAAGCTTAAAATCCTGAAATACCGGCGCAAACTGCTTCATATACTGCCTGTAATCGTAGTCCCTTATATCTATTCCATCAACCAGAATCTGACCTTCCGTGGGATCATAAAGCCTGCAAAGCAGCTTAATAAATGTGGTTTTGCCAGCGCCATTTAGACCCACAATAGACAAATGCTCACCGGGTCTAATCTTAATACTGATATCATCAAGGATCTTTTTATCAGTTCCCGGATAGGAAAAAGAAACATGCCTGAATTCGATTTCATGGGGCTTTTTAGAAATCTCTTTTTCTCCCTTGGGAAGAGCCTCAGGATATTCCATAAATAAAACATACTCATAGGCATAGTTGCAATCCTTGATAAGCTCCGTCACATTGTAAACAAGTCCGCTCAAAGTTCCGTTGAGAGCTGCTTCTGTGCTGATTAGCTGCACTAAGGTTCCAATACCATAGACTCCCTTTATAGCCAAAAGAGCTACATAAAAGTATGCTGCAGCACCTTTTATAGCAGATATTACATTAACACCTATACTATATGGAAGCTGGGTTACTGCCTGCCATCTCCAGTGCTTATTGCTCTTATCTGTATTATTTTTCCAGCAGTCCAACATAAGGTTCTGAGCGTCATAAAGACGGATATCCTTACCAAATCTTGGATCTACTATTTCCCAGCCAAAATAGCCAAACAGTCTGTTTACCTTGGATAGTTTTCCAAAGGCTTCAATTTCTATCTTATTCTGCTTGGAAACCACATATAGATTTACCAGCGAGTATATAGCCAAAAGAAGAAGCAGGAGCGGTGCATGAAGAGCTATAACAACCACAAATCCAATGGCTCTGACTATGTTTGTAATGAACATAAAAAGGATTTCAGAAATGCCATAAACTCCCCCTGAGTACCAGCTCATTCCTGTTCTTGCTTTTTCAATCTGATCCAGAGCCTCTTTATCCTCTGTGAGCTGATAATCCAGTTCCATGGAATGTTTCCCCATGAGTATTGAAAAATAGTCATCAAGTCTTTGCTGGTATTTACTCAGTAAAGTATTACTGCGGCTGGTAACCATTGAAATAACGAATTCACCTATAATAAGACTTGCTGCCAGAATAACCAGTTTGCTTAAATTTCTATCACCTACTATCTCATCAACTATTAGAGGCGAAATTATAATTGCCACAAAGGGTTGGAGAATCTGTGAAACTGCCTTTATGCTCTCCCACACGAAGAATCCCGGGTATTTTTTATATGTTGTCGAAAATAAAAGAGCTACAACTTTTCGTATCTTATGGAGAGCAGAAACATTTTCTTTACTGTCTTTGTTTAAGTTAGCCAACCTTCTCTACCTCCTGTTGCATTTCCTCACCTTCCTCATTATCACGGTAATACTGCGCCTGTACATTAAACATATCTGCGTATTTTCCGTTCTTCTCCATAAGCTCATCGTGACTTCCAAGTTCCACCATGCTTCCATTCTCAAACATAACTACTTTGTCACAAAATCTGGTAGAAGCAAGTCTGTGTGAGATATAAACTGCACTCTTTTCTCCGATCATTTCATCAAACTGCTCATAGAGCCTTTGCTCAGCAATGGCATCAAGGGCAGATGTAGGCTCATCCAGGACAACTATCTTAGAGCCTTTATACAGAGCTCTTGCCAGAGCCAGCTTTTGTTTTTCGCCACCGGATAAATCGATACCATCTTCTTCTACAACATTTGTAAGCGGTGTATCAATTCCTTTTATGAGTGAATTTAACTTTTCTTCAAGGCCAGCGGAAATAGCACACTCTTTTGCCCTGGCTCTATTAAGCTCCTCCCTGCTATACATGGCGATATTCTCAGACATAAGGAATGCGAATATCTCAACATTCTGAAATACCGGAGCAAATAGTCTGTAATAATCTTCTCTCCTGTATTTTCTGATATCTGTACCATTGATGGTAATAACACCTTCTGTGGGATCATAGAGTCTTAAGAGGAGCTTTATCATTGTAGTCTTCCCTGCGCCATTTAGTCCTAACACAGCAAGTTTTTCTCCCGGATGAATCTTCAGATTAAGATCCTTAAGAGCATAGGTTTCTGCCTTGGCATACTTGTAGGATACGTTCTTAAATTCAATTTCGTAGGTGTCTGCCTTCGGAATCTCTATGCAGTCTTTTTCATCGTCATCTATATCAAGCTCAATAAAGGATCTGAAATCATCAGTTTCCAGTGATGCCTTCTTATAATCTCCAAAGCGCTGCAGGAGATTTAAAAGTGCCTGAGAAAAAGCCATTGATAGAGACAAAAACAATGTGAAATTTCCTACAGACAAGTCTTTTGTAAATACTGCAAAAAAACAGTACCGCATATATCAGCGCCTTGATCACAACATTCGCTATCTGTGTAACAAAAGAGTTTTTGAACCAAAGCTCATGATGAAGGTCCATTTTTCCCTCTTTATCAAGGTATGTTTCCTCCTGCTTTTTTGAAAGGAACTCAGAGAGATTAAAGAGCCTGATCTCCTTGGCATGGTCACAGTACTGGGTTACTCTCTCCATATAATCAGTTTTTCTCCATGAACCTGAGAGCTTATCCCAAACCTTCTGTTTGTCCTTCTCAACTATTTTCCTATAATACAAAAACTGGATAACGCATAGCACTATCAGCGCCAGAATTAGTCTGAAGTCCAAAACCATAACTGCCACAAATGTGACCACTACGGTAAAAAGACTGGTAAGAAGCTGCTGCATATAACGCATCATACCCTCAACGCCGTTCATGTTGCCACCTGTCGCCTGGGCTGCACGCTCTGCAACATCAAGGACATCCGGTCTTTCAATAAGTTCATATTTAAGTGAAAGAACTCTTGCTATTCTCTCGGTGATCATATGCATGCGTACATATATAAATCTGTACCAGACAAGACAATCCGATAAAACGCTTCCTATATTGAGAAGGCATGCGATAAATCCTGCGGCAAAGATCAGCTTAACAAGTCTTTCCATAGCCTCTTTTTCCGGAAGTCCCATCTGAATAATATCAATTACATATTTACTAAAAATCCCCCAAAAATAAGAAAGAACAGATGAGCAAACCATCCCAAGCAGTACAAGAGCTACTACATCCGGCTTGTACTTAATCATCTTACCTATGATATATCTGGTGTTACTCCATATCCCAAACTCCTTGTGTAATGGATTATCTTTACTTTCTTTGTATTCATCCTCAAGCCACATGGCTACTTCCTCCCGTTTCTACACTTTCTACTTTTCTGACTTTCTTCTGCCATATAAGCCGGAACCCCAAATAACACACCCCAGTATTCCTATAATAGCCCTCCATACCAATCCGGGTATCCCCAATAGTGGTGGGAATGGACATAAAAGAACAAATATAATAATCCATATTCCAACAATACAAAAAATCAAATTTTTCATATATCCCCTCCATAGCTTTTTAATATCTATCTCTTCATAATGATTCCTCTCACTCCATCGGAATCATTCCCTCAGCAACAAACATGTTCTCTTCTACTGATATCTCAAGTGTTCCATTTTGCTCATTCACCAGATCCTGAACGCTTCTTAGTCCAATCCCATGACTGTCTTTGCTCTTTCTGCCATGAATACGCCCATTATCTATATTTACTATTCCGCTAAATGTATTCTTGATCTGCAAAAACAGCATTCCCCCTGAATATTTCATAGTCAGGAAGAGCTTTTTATCTTCTGCTTTTGACGCAGCATCTATCGCATTTTCCAGAAGATTTCCAACAACTACATTAAGCTTGCATCTGGATACATCCATATCCTCCGGAATCTTTATATCGCAGGTAACTTCTATTTGATGGTTCCTGGCATTATCAAGTAGATAGTTGATAAGACTGTCGGTTTCATACTCACCGGTATGTACCAGTTGTTTTGAATCAGCAAATGTCCCTCTTAATTCCTCTATATAGGAACAGATCTTTTCATCTTCACCCTGCTTTGCCAAGCCTTCTATTTCAAACAGATGATGGCGGAGATCATGCCTGAAATTCTCTTCTTTTCTGTTTGAAATGCGCATCAGCTCCATCTCATGCCTATAAGCTTCAACCTCTCGTTCAAGGTATATTTTCCTCATCTTGTCTCCGAGATCAATAGCCAGTCTGTTGTACAATACGATGGACAGCGCTGATATTCCAACAACACATATACAGGCAATCAATCTGTAAATTCCGGATTCCATAGCAGTTTCACAGTATAAGATCACTGCCGCCATAACCGGGAATCCTGATAGGACAATCATCTCTTTTCCGACTACATCCCAGGTCTTTTCCTTGCGGATTGTAACCCCCAGGATTCTTTCCAATATAAGCAGGAAGATTACCGTAAATGGCTGACTGTAGAAATAATCAGAGCTACTCAAAAAAGGTGTAGTTATTGCATAGGCCAGCATATCGCAGGCAGCTCCTAATACAGCAATTATCATGCTTACCAGTATTTTCTTTAGCAGACTGCCCTTATATACACTTGCTATTAGTATCATCAGCAGAATGTTTACAATGAGATTTATGGCCGGCATATGTAAAAGTTCATTAACAGCAATAGTACCCACGAACCAGCTCAAAGAAAATACTTCTCTTTTCACTCTGTTATCTGAATCAAACAGGAGAAAATCCCCCATGCCGCTCCGCATCTGATGTTTTCTATAAGTGATTCGCCTGTATAAAAAATCTCTGTGTCGAAGTTCACACCAATCTGATGCGAATTGTTTACCAGAATGTCTTTTATTTCCTGGCATGTAAGTGATTCGTCATCACATATTGCTATCCTGTAAGTATTCATTACCTCTCCCTTAGGCATTATGTAATCTCATATGCACAAAGAAATTATAGCATCCATATACGCTTGAAAATGGTAATTGTAATAATTAACGCCCAGATTGTAATAATTTACATCTGCACTATGAAATAAGATTTCGCATGTGAAAGAAAAATAAGGTACCGCTAAAACACCGGTACCCATCATCATATAACTATTTAACCATTCTTATTTCTGTAGCACCAAGACTCTTAATCTCTTTTTGTGTCCCATCCTCTTTAAAACCATATTTCTTATAAAAGCTGATAGCTCGAGAATTGTCCTTAAGTACCCACAGCTCTTTTGTATGATAGTCTTTCAGGTGTTCAAGACCTACATCCATGAGTTTCTTAGAAACTCCGGTGCCATAATAATCTGATAAAACATAGATAGCGTTAATTTCTCCAACTCCCGGAGCATCTTTGCCTTTTCCAAAGTAGCAGACAAATCCAACAACCTTATCCCCATCCAAAGCAACATATGTATTCTCAGGCCACTGAAAAGCCCATTCCTCACACTTCTCCAGCGTGAGCTTGTTCAAATAGTCTTTGCTTACAATATTTTCATAGGACTCGTGCCAGGATTTCCAATGCACATATGCTTTACCCTTTTTCTCACTGTCTGTTTCCATCGCTTTTATTATGATTCCCATGCCATAATCACCCTTTCACAATTCTTAATTCCTTAACTTGTTGTGATATTCTGACAGTGCCTCCACGAATAAGTTGTTCGCCTATTTCATGGAATTCCATTTTTGCGTGAAAAGCCATACTTTCTTCATTATATGGAACAGTTGTAATCGCAGCAGCCACTATCTCTATGTCTTTTTCTCTTGCATAATCAAATGCACATTGATAGAGCTTTCGCCCTAAACCTCTTTTCCAGTATTTTTTATCAACAACAACTCGGTCTATATAAAGAAATCTTGGATACCGCTCTTCAAACCATCTATAGCTCCTGAAATCATAGTCCTTAAGTCCTTCTCGTAAAGCAATGACAAAGCCGGCAGGATTCTCATCTACATAGATAACATGAAAGAGCACTGCTTTTTCTGCAAGGTATTCCAGTTCTTCTCTGTCCGTAGGTATTAGGACATTGACATTTTCTTCATTTAGTTTAAGAACATAGTCATAATCCTTAGGTTCTATGCGTGTAATATTTTCCATATATCAGGTTCCAACCCCTCACTACAATCTTTCTATGCCTTTTACCGAAATGGTAAAGACATACATCTAATATATCAGAAAAAGCCCTCAGAAATAATCCTGCAGCTTGTGTACAGATCAAATGAAAAATCTTGTATTTTAACAATTTCATGATAGAATTCAAATCGTGCTTTTGCATGATTGAAAAATGATACACAAAGAAATGAGCTATAAATGAACGAACCAAAACTTGCCATACTAAAAAAGATAAATAAACTGGCTATTCCCGGAATTCTTTCCATGATCCTGTCAACTATCTTTACCATTGCTGACGAAGCAATCGTGGGGCGTATTGATGTAGACGGATATACCGCAGTTTCCATATCTGCCAATATCATATATCAGGTGATAGGGAATCTTGGCGCGATTTCAGTTGCTTTTACCATTCTTTTCGCCAAAAGCATAGGTCAAAAGGATAAAAAAGCATCAGAGCAGATCTTTAATACAATAATTTCCATATCAATTCTAATAGGAATAGTGTCAGAGGTACTGGCTATTTTCTTTGGAAAAGGCCTCATACATGCAATCTATGGAGTATCTGATGGGATCCTTAATGAGGCATACAGTTACCTGGTGATTGCAGGATTAAGCATCGGCATCAACCTGATATGCTTTGTTATGTCAGGCTTCTTTAAGAACATTATGGAACCTAAGATTGCTTTAATAGCAACCAGTGCATCATTACCTGTAAACTTTGTCCTGGATTATGTTTTGGTATTTGGAAAATTTGGATTGCCTAAGCTTAGAGGATCCGGAGCTGCTATCGGAACCATCTGCGGATTATTGGTAGAACTTATAATATACGCTAACTACTTCATTAAGAAGAGTGACTTCCATTACAGCTTTAAAATCAATGGGGATATCCTTAAGAAAACTATGGGATTATTTATTCCTCTGTTAGGGCAGGATTTTGTTGAAAATACAATTTTCGTAATTGTAATAGGTGCCATAATATCAAGATACAACACCGTACTATATGCCACCTATTCAGTGATTAATGCGATCATTATTGCCCTGACGACCATCATGTATGCTTATGCCGGAGCAACCATGACTTTAGTAGGGCAGGCATATAGTTCTAATACAGATAGAAAAGCCTGTAGCCGTTACCCTAAGTATTCCGCAATGATAGCTGTTTTAATTTATGCGGTAATCTTAGTAATTACAGTCATTTTCCCAAGCCAGGTCTGCGGCATTATTACTGACCAGTTCGAAATTTTGGAAAAAGCCATACCGGTAGTTGTGTTCGCACTTTCAGTGCAGATACTGAACATACCTTGTCAGGTCTATAAATATGCGCTTCAGGCAATAGAACAGGAGAAGTGGGTTCTGATTATATCGGTTCTGATGTCAGCAGTATGTTGCATGATTATCTTTATAAATATGTTTGTATTTAAACTAGTGTACTGACACGTTGACAATTAATCAAAGTCGCTCCCTGCCTTAAAGGACAGGGTACAGCGATTTGAGTTTGATTCTTGCATCAGATGTTTTGAATTGCCAATCTACAGTTGCTTTATTTGAATTACGCTCATCTTCCCAAGTGCTGAGTTCTTTTATAAGCAAATCAATATTTGATATCCGTCGTGATAGGCACTGCCTTGTCATAACATTGAGTTCTATTTCGGCAATATCAAGCCAACTTCCATGCTTGGGAGTATAGTGTATCTCTAACTTTTTTAATATCCTGCGAGCTTCTGCAGGAGGAAGGAGTTTGTATAGTGATGCAGGTCTATGTGTGTTCAGGTTATCCATAACAAGGACAATCTTTTCTACATCAGGATACATAACGTCAACAAGGTACTTGATTTCCTCAGCCCAGTCTGTAGCTGTACGATGCTCTCGTACGCTGACATGATGGTTACCACCTAATGGCTCTATAAATGCGAATATGCTGCATGTTCCGTTATGTTTATACTCGGAATCTATGATAGCATCATTTCCTGGTCTCATCGGAAGAGTTTTTCGTACTTCTCCGAGCAGTTGATATGGCTTTTCATCCATGCATACTACTGGAATATTGGGATTATAAGCCCGTTCATAGACATCAAGTACATCCTCCATTGCGGCTACGAATTCCGGGTCGTTTTTCTTCGGGATGCAGTAGTAGGAGTTTTTGTGAGGTCTAAGTTTGTTTTTTTTAAAGCCTTACGGATTGCTTCTCGACTTATAGTCTCATCAGTATCCAGGACAACCTTAAGTTCGTCTTCCAATAAACGGATTGTCCACCTGCTGTGGCCCTCTGGAGCAGGACTACACGCTATTTGGACAAGATGTGCTTCGATTCGACCGTCAACTTT
>NZ_JNKH01000052.1:0-22200 GCF_000701985.1 Butyrivibrio sp. WCE2006
GGTAAAACCCATGATCATGGAGCATCGACACCCTCGCATATAAGAATCCAGCTTAAGATGGACAGATGCGAAACCACACTGCTAGATGGTCGTCCATGCACTTAAGCAAACAGCCAGCCGGTTTGAAGCTAACTTCCATGTCAGGGGAACAGACTTTTAATTGAAGCAACCATTTCTGGTTCAACAGGAGATAATAGAACTATTACCTGATTGACACGGGGACAATTATATCATGGGCTTAACTAAGCCTATTGAACAAATATTTATTAAGTTATCAAGGTACATTTAATGTATCTAAAAATATTATACGAGGAGGTATAAGGATGAGTGGAAATGGCTTAACAAATGCGGCGGCAATTAGAGAAATGATTATTGCATTGGATAATTATATGAATTCAATAAGTGACAATATGGAGTATATGAAGCGTGCTGCTATTATATGCACTACTGCAATGTCAAGTGATTCAATAAGCATGGAGATGGTCAGGGAGCTTGAATCATCTCGCAAAATTCTCGAATCAGCAGTAGATGAGGCAGCAAGACTGAAAAAGGCATTCGAGGAGGAACTGCCGGACATAGAGGATAAGATTAAATCAATTTCAAGTAATACCTACTAAGAGTAGCGGACTTGTGAAAATCGATAAGGGAGTGTTGTTGGGATGAAAATTATTAATGAAGAGGCTATTCGCGCTTTCCACTTGGAAAAGGCAGAAAAAGAGTATCAGAGAAAAGTGGATGAGCATCTGGAAGAACTCAAAAGGCAAAGAGACGAAGCTATTCATGAGTTGGAAAGCAGAGCAAAAGATTTAAATAAAGAGAGCAAGGAGGAGTACGAAAAAAATTTAGATGTTGCTGATACCAGAGGTACAAAACGAGCTATCATAGCGGCGTTAGTTACAGCCGGAGTCATGTATTATCTATTTAGCATAGAATGGAATGGCTTTTTGGGCCTTATGGTATTTATTGCACCTGTGGTAGTTTTTGTTATTGTATTATTACTGTCGTCGATGAAGGTTTCGGATAAGTATAATGAAAAGCGTGAGAGTATAACTGAGAGAAAGACAGAGCTTAGAGATGAAATATCCAAAAGGTATCTCGACAATTGTGAGCAGATCAGGAATGGTCAGTATCTGCAGCTTCAGCAACTGCATACAGAAATATTAAAAAAGGCTGAGCGGGATGCTGAGGAAGAAATTGCTAAGCTCAAAGAAGAGAACTTAAAGGAGGAACAGATGGCAAATGCGGAGCCTGTAGATGACGAAAGTGAGGCGGCAGCTGTCAGATTCCGTGATCGTATTCTTTTGTCCAGTGTGGATTTTAATCCTATAATCGAAGATGCTGTGGCTAGGCTGAGCAGATGCCGTGATACGATAATAACAGACCCTGATAAGGAATTTTACGAAATAGTAGTTGATTTTGATGTGAAGACAAAAGGAATATATTATAGTGTGCCCAAAGGAGCCGGAGAGGTCAGCACTCCGCATGGATATCTATTCTCTTTTTTTGATCATCGTTATCAGGATCTTGGTGAGGATGATCAGAGAGCGGGATTTGCTATGGCATTGCAGCAATATATCGACGAGCGTTTGCCGGAGATTTTTGCAGACTTCGATTTGAGGAAAAATTGGGAGAGGAAAAAGGATTGGATGAGATTACGTCTGCAGTATCTTAATCCGGATTTTAATCAGCTGCAGAGTTGGGATTAAGGATTGGAATAGTTGTGGATAGTGTAAAGGGGAAATTAACATGGAAATAAAGCATGAAAAAAGTGTAGTTAGGGATGGAATATTTCAGAATGAGATTCAAAAGTGGAGTGGAGTAAGAGAAGAAACAGTAAACACAAAATTGGAATCTATCGAAAAATCAAGACTGGCAAAAATAGATGCCGAAAAATCGGCTTATGATCTGAAAATGATGGAGCTGGAGAAAGATCGTCTTTCTATAAACAATAAACCAGGTCTTGGAGGTCTTGGTTGGGTCTTGTTTGTGATAAGTGTTGGTTGTGTGATTACAGGTGTTATCGCTGGTATTTCTTATGGGGAGCCTGATGCATTGCTCGCGGCGCTTTTTTACGCTGGTTTAGCTGTGGTAGGATTCCTGCTGATCAAACGCGGTAAAAAGAAAGCCAATAATTTGAAGATGTATGATCAGGAAATCAACGACACAAAAGCAGCTTACAATGGAAAAATTCAGGCTATTGACAAAGAAGCAGCATCCATGAAGGAAGCTGAAAGCTCCTCAGGTAAAGATGATAACCAGGCTAAAGCAAAGCAGCGTGGTGAAGAGCTGGTTGCTGAATATGATATGAAAGTTAGCGAATTTAAAAATCGTATCATGGAATCCGTAACCATAGATTTGGGATTTGTCATAAACCCTATAGCAGATGTACTTAAGAACAGATACGAAGCTTTGAAATTGCATTATCCAAAGTGGGTAGACTATGAAGTTAGTGTAGAGTACGATGTACAGTCAGTTGGTGTAGGCTATGAGGTTCATGATGGATTTGAAAGGCTAAAGAGTATCCAGCAGGGACAGGTACAGCATTACATGATTTATTTCTCGGATAATCGTATGAAAAGTCTTTCCGAAGATTCACAGAAAGAGGGGCTTGCATTAGTATTAGCTGAAAAAATAGATAAACGCATTAGTCAGGTATTTGAGAGGGAAAACTATACTGTTGAATACTCAATCTTAGACTCTAAGGTTACAATAAAGATGAATATCGCTTGCCTTGACCACAAGATTGAACTTAAAGGATGGGATGAAGGCAAAAAGGAAAGAGAATGGGAAGATGTATCCCAGGATACTCCGGTTAGTGATGATTCATCGGTCCAATACTGGTGATTAAGGGGAATTATGGCATATGCGTAAAATATTTGTGAATATAGTTGTTTTGACTGCATGTATTGTGCTAATGATCGGATGCTATGGCTGTGGGCAGACGACTGTCGAAATGCCACATAATCCCTTTGATGGTAATGAGCTTATCATTGGAGATGATTACACTGTTGATGAAGCTTTAAAAAGGATAAATGTTTACTCTTCTGCAAGGCTTACTGATTTTTTGCCTCAAAAATATGTAGAAAATCCTGAATATGAGGATATTCGTAAGGCAATACAGGATAATTCCGATATAGACGACACTTTTAAAAGCTATTTGGAAGATTTTGTCAATAAGCTTGAAGCTTCGAATTATAATATAGATCTTCGGCCTTTTTATATGAATATCAGTATGCTGAAGGTTGCTTATGTTGGGGAATCTGAAATGACCTCAATTATTCAGCAGCCAAATGGCCAAGGGGTGTTTATGCCTGATATTCATACAGTTTATTTGAACAAGGACGGAAATAAAGATATTGTATATGCGGTAATTCCGCATGAAATTGGACATATGCTCAACAATCTGTACTTCGAATATAAGGGCTACACGGTTATTCGGGACTTTTGTAAAGCTGTTAACTATGGCTTTATCCTTGAAGAGGGACTGGACTCGTTGTTTGTTGATACTTTATATGAAATTGATCCCAAGGAGCTTCCATACAGGATTCCTAATAACTACTCGCAGGTTCTGATAAATGGTACCGATTACAGCTTTGAAAAGTATGTAAACGGAAGTGTGATTGATTACCAGTCAGTTTTGGATAATTCGGTAAAAGATATCTTGCCGGAATATGATTTTGATGATCTCTTATTTGATATTTCAAATGCTAATAATGACTATAAGCATGACGCGTATAATAGTGAAACATACAAAAGCCTGGATTTAATATTTTCAACGGTATATTTTGATTCAATCATAAATGAAAACAGTACTTCTAATGAAATCAGGGAAGCATATGATGACTATATTTCGATTGTCAGCGCCCAGGATCCGGAAGGAGTAATCCTTAATAAGGATATGGTAAATAAGGCCTTGGAGGAGGTGCTGACTAGAAAAAATATTTCGCTGGATGTACATTAAAAAATTGCGGCTATCCGCAAAAAAATCATGAGTGAAACAAAAAAGGAGATGTGGTAGGCAAATTGATTATTTATTAATTCGCAACGTCTGTTTTTATTCTTTTAAAATGTAATGATATATATAGGAGCATTTCTTAGTGATAACTACTTCGAAATATCAAGTGACGCGAGTGAATCTCTTTAGTCATAGCTCTTAGCAATTAATTCAAATCGTGGCAATGTAAGAGAAACATATCCATGCTGTGAAGAAGATATTATTCCACGTTTTATTAGCCGGTCACGATATCTGGAGAAAACACTGGAAGTAATACCAAGACTCTTACATATATCACCGACTTTGGTGTTTTCCTTTTTAATTGCGAGAACGACATTCTTGTCTTGATTTGAGAGACTGCTCCATATTTTCTTATATACAAAGTCATCCAGCATATCATCCAGCTTAGAGAGAATATCATCAAGTTTCATTTCCTCATGGTGCTCATAATAAAGGAGTCCCAGTGCCTGGAATGCGAAAGCATATCCTTTTGTGATATGCGCCAGTTTTTTGGCCTGATCCTGGTCTAATTTGAAAATTTCAGCATACTGTTTGGCTATCTGGTGTAAGCTCAGGGGTTCGAGATGTATCTTTGGTGTTCTTAATAAAAATGTCAGCGCAGGATCATTTTGTATTGCATAAATGTTTTCATACAGACCTGTCATGATGAGAAAGACCGGGTAGTCTTTTCTTATGAAAATCTGGAACTGGCTGGCAAAATGACGCATATTATCATCATGCAGAACTTCATCAATTGTTATCAGTACCTTTTTATGGTGCTTTTTCAGAGATGCAAGTATATCATCGATTATGCTGACGCTATCTTTAGGTGCTTCATTACCATTTACGCCTATTCCAAATCCTGCTACAGTAACATTGAATCCTTGTTTGAAAAAATCCGGGAATTTATGGCAGGAATCTACAAGTCTCATCGCACAGTCTGATATAAGATCCTGGGTTGAGTTAAGGTCTATAACAATCCAGTCCTTGTTTTTTTTCAGTTCATTTGCAATGGATGTCATGAGGACGGTTTTTCCACTACCTTTTATGCCCTCAATGAGATAGGCCTGACTGATTGGATTGTCAGCTTCAAAAGCGCTGATTATGGTGTCCGTATTTTCATATCTAGAAATATACTTATTTGGCTGCTTTCCAAAGGTGAGTGTAAACGGATTGTCCTTTTTCATGTTTTGATATCCTTTCATAATTCTTCATAAACTTTCATGATTCTTCATAATTTTATTATACTTTCATAATCTTTCATAATTCAATGCTACTTTCATAAATCTTCATAATCTTTCATAATTCGATATTGCTTTCATAAATTTTCATAAAACTTCATATTGGCAAAGACTATATAGTCTGTCCTGGGAAATCATGCTTTGGAATAAATGCCGATTTCTAATTTTTTTGATATAATTAGCTTTGATTTGACTTTTTAGGAAGTCAATTAAAACTTTTTTTGGGAGGAACCATCATGATGAAGTCATGTTTCGGAATGACTCCAACCGATATGGCAGGAATATGAAGTAATCTTGCCGGTACTAATTATATAAGGGGAGAGAGAAATGAAAGGTTTGAAAAAGTTTTTATTAACAACAGCGACAGTGTTTGCTGCATTTACAATTGCAGGCGGGGTAAAGGCGCAGGCAGCTAATTATGAGTTGGGACTTAATGAAGAGAAGTCATTTTCGCTGAGCAATAATGAGGAAGATACTATTCTGTTTACAACTCCTGAGACAGGTTCATTTCATGTTGAGGTTGTTCTTACAGATACATTAAGGGATGGAGAATCAGTAAGCTACGGTAATGTATTCCTCACATCAACTATGGTTAACGATTACAAAACAATATGGTCCAACAGCTCATTGATTAAGGGAAAGGGCTGGATAGTATCACCTGAATATTGTTTTGCACCGGGCAGCAGAGTGAGCATCAGCTTAAAGCCTAACTTTAGCGATATAACATACAATTATAACGTTAAAATAGTTAATGATGCTGATAAGTTTTATGAGAAGGAGACCAACAATACACCTAAGAAGGCTACTTCAATCAAAGTAAAGAAAATCTACAGCGGTGTCATAAATGATGGTGATGATGTAGACTGGTTCGTTTTTAAAGCGCCTAAGACAAAGAAATATAAGTTCTATGCAGTAAATACTGAAAAGGTTCACGGCTGGACTTCATTTACAGGCTTTAAATCCAAAACAAAGGCTGATGGTAATTATACCGGCATATATTCTGAATCAGGCTGGAAAAAAATTAAGACTGTTTCACTTAAGAAGGGACAGAAATACTACATTAAGGTTGCACGTGGATATAACAACAACGCAACATACAAGATTAGAGTAAAGTAAGATAGATCATCTCAAATAAAAACCTGTACTTCAGACTATATGCCCGAAGTACAGGTTTTTAAATATCATGGCCGACATTGTGATCATTGTTATCATCCCATTCATCGAAGATATCAATGCGGGGATTTTCCGATAATTCTTTATAATAGTCACTGCCATAGAACTCTGTTATTGAATTTACATCACGTGAAGGACCGCCTTTAACGGAAGTGTAAATACTAAGGTTAATTCTTTCAAAGTACTTAAGACCAATCTCTATGTCTTTTCTTAACTGATCAAAGGTCTGTCCATTCATTCCAAACATCAGATTTATCCATTGATAGTGCTGAGCAATATCCTCTGGGGTGACATTGGGCAATCCCTTATGAAGAATGGTTTCTCTGATGTTTTCATCAAATGTCTCAACGCCGCATCTGAATAGAACATCAATACCGCAGGCCTTAAAGAAATCAACGTAGAATTTATTACTATCTCTGAAAATATAATGACCTTCCAGGATAACGGTTTTTATGCCCTTTTCAACGCAGGTGTTTCTTATATAATTCATTGTGGTAAAAGGCAGCTCTGTATATGAAGCGGAGCATGTAACATCCAGGCACGAAGAGCCTGTTTCAATGCCTCTTACCTGGCTTAGAACTTTCTTATTTACTGAATCGCAGGCTAAAACAGAAGAGGATTTATCTTCCTGATAGTCACAAAAAGCGCATTTCCCCCAGGAGCATCCCAGTGAAACCAGCAGTACATTTTCTCTTTTCAGCGAACTTTTATCATCAAATTGGTATCTTATGAGATCGTGTATCATGCTGCTTCCTCATTTACTGTATTGTAATTACCTTCATTATCTGTGCTTCCGTCTTCGTCTTCAAGGAGAATACCGGTTTTTTTACTGAGCTTTGCAAGATATAAAAACGGTGTATCACATAAAGCTATAAGCATTTCAACCAAAGATCCGGCAACTGCTACTTCAAGGCAGTAGAGGAGAGGATATGTTCCCCAAAATGCAAGAACTGAAAATGCGAAGTTTTCAGCGCAGTTACAGATGATAGTGGATATGTTATTTCTAAACCACATGTATTTTCCTGAGGTTTTCTCTTTGATCTTCTGATAAAGAAGAACGTCGCACCAGTTTGACAGCACGAACATGAATCCTGATGCAGCTGTAATTCTTACAGACATTGCAAATATGGTTTTCAGGCTTGGATCAACAACATCAAATTCATTGGGGGTAAAAGCCTGTGTGAACTGAGCAAAGATAATATAAGCAATCAAAGCGGCAGCAGAAAGCTTTACTGCATTCTTACTGGCTTTAACACTATACTTTTCATTTAATATATCTGTTGCGAGATAAGTTGAAGCAAACATAACGTTGCCAAGAGCGGTGGAAACACCTGCGATATCTACCTGCTTAGAAACCTGTATATTAGCAAAAACCACCGCAAGAGCCATCCATGAATAAAGACCTCTTCTGCCGAAAAGCTTGTCTATTATGACAACTCCGGAAAAACAAACGACTAACTCCAAAATCCCTAAAAATAAATTCATCTTCTAAACCTCTCTTATATGTACTCAGAGCGGGTTAGAAGATTTAATAAGTTTGGCAGGATCTGGGAATATCTGAAAATCATTTTATGATAACCAGTCTGATTTGAACTGATTTTTATAAAAGCGATATCCTTGTTGAGTGCATGACTCAAATAAAAAAGCTCCGCGCATAAGACGCAGAGCAATTAGAAGTTGTTGATCCTTGAGTTTCTGGGAAAATTCAGAAATATATTGTATCTTCTAATCAGCCCTGGTTTTGTTTAACGACAGGATGGTGCAAACGAACTGTCGGAATCAAAATGCATTTTTGCAAATGACCTTGGCTATATTACAATTTTATGCCGGACATGTCAATAAGATGTTGCAAATTGACATGACTTTTTGTGGGCAAAAGCGGAAATCGCCCGCAAAAATCCTGCCTTCGGCAGGACACGCCCCTCGCTTCGCGAGGACCTGGTCCAATACGATTCCCGTTTTTCTGAGGAAAAACAGGAATCTATAAATTAAGTAAGATCCACTTAAGAATTCAACACATCTGTCCGATATACATATAAGCTAAGGATGGCGTTTTGGTGCATATGGATTGCATTAAAGCGCCATTTTAACGTAAGATTCAAACCACTCGGTCCTTTGGGGAGTGGTTTGAATCTGACTGACAGAGGATGCACGGAAAGGATTACTATGGCAGATATCGGAAATATTAATGGATATCGGAGTGTCTATATGGCTTTTGGAGCCTTTAGATATGGTATGGGGGAACATACTGTAAATGCCACAGGAAATAAAAAAACGCAGGCTTTAGATGGCGGTAATGAAGGTGCACTGAGCTTTATGTCAATAATGAATAATGCGTCTGAAAGGATTGCAGGATTGGATGAAGCAGGTAATCGTGCTGATGATGCCGGAGAATCATTCGATTTAGCAGCTGTAGATACTGATAAATCAATTGATATGGATGAGCTTGGGGGATTAGGTCAGGGATCATTTTTATCCTATACCCGAATAATCACTGCAAAAATACCCAAGGATATTTCAGAAGCCATGAAAACCGGCTCATCCGGATCGCCCTTCGATTTTAGTGGTGACTCACAGGAACTTAAGATTACTATAAATGTATCAAGTGGCTCCCGCATTTATACAGCTTCCGGAACGGACAAGGACGGTAATAAGTTCACAAAAGAAATAGATCCTTATAATGTTGATCCCACTAATGCGGATTATGCTGATTTCGCAACGCTTTGCGCATACATAAGAGATACGGAAGGCATGGCGGATAATGCAATGCAGGCTGTAAGAGATGCTGCTCCTACGGACATAACAGAAAAAGGAAACTATTTATATAAAGTAGGCTTTTACGCAGAGACAAATGGAAATCTGTCCGGTGCAAAGAAACTGTTTGAGCAGATGGAGAGCTTTTTCCAGAGATTGATGGGAATAGGAAAACTTGATGTTACAGGAAACGCAGATGGTACAGAGTCTGTAAATCGCGCAGGAATTGTTAATGTAAAAAGCGATGATCCAAATGCTATAAGTATTAGTAGTGAAATATCAGATATGGGTAATGCATCCGATAGCAGTAAGAAGAACGGAGCTTCTGAAGGTGCTTTCTATAGCAGACTTCTTGACGAGCTCCATGAGATGATTCAACAAATGATGCAGAAGATATTGAACGAGATTCTTGGCATTGATGATGAAGGCAGCAGTGAAGAAGCCGAGGCTGCTGATACAGGAGTGAATGCCATAAATCCCGGAGCTGATTCACCAAAGTCTGAGGAACTGAACAAACAAGAAGCCAGTACTTCAACTCCGGAAAGTATATATGAGATACCAGCAGAAAAGGCGAATGATTTAGTCCCTAATATGAATACTGATAACAATTTGAAGGAAGAGAACTCTGTAGAGAAATATCTTGATATGTCAGGAGCTGTGACTTTATAAAACTGATTTTTATATAAGAAGAGTGCTGCATTAGATAATTGATAGTTATCTGATGCAGCACTTTTTTGCCTTTTATGTGACAGATTCAGATCCGGAGTCTTTTCCCGAAATTATACGGATAACCACAAGAACAGCCAGCGTCATGACAGTTCCCGTCAAAAGACAGATAACCCAATTCTTCACAATACCGGAAAAAAGATAAGTTACAAAACATATTGACGCCACCACAACTACGTAGGGTATCTGTGTTGAAACATGATCCACAAGTTTTACCCTGGCACCTGCACAGGACAGACCGTGGTATCTGAGATTGGTGAACAGTGATCCCCGCACACCGCTCCCGCAAGGCAAGCTGAGCACTTTTTTTTGTCTTTAATTTTTCCATAGCCCACCGCCCAAAGGCTCTGCTTCCTCCTGCGCGTCTTATGATGCCAAGAAGGCAGCCAAGAAGCACAAGAAAGCAGAAATTTCCGGAAAGATATGCTGCTGCATCTGATAATCCATCCTTTACTATCAGGTTCATAGCCATAACCGGATTAAAGCTGCAGCTTAGAAGTGCTCCCACAACGATTCCGGCAAAAAGCGAGGTATAGACTTCCTTCGTGATAAGAGCAAGTATGATTGCAATTACAGGAGGCATCAGTGCCCAGATTGTTCCGTACATTTTTACTACCTTTTTTTCTTAGTGATACATCTGTTTTATTTCTTCTGCAGGTTTATAGCTTCTGTCTATTCTATTAATACCGGATAGACTAAAGACTCTATTTTCTCAATTGCAATGTCCCGCTCTTTTATGCTTTCAAACTCTAAAACAATCTGAGCGATCGGTCTGTAGGCAGAAAGAATATCATCTACCTTAGAACCTTCTTTCTGACCAATAAACGGTCTGTAGTCTATCATGTGCAGCGAATCATCGATATGAACATGGTCAAGAATACCTGCTTTCTTACTGAAAACAGAATAGGAGATAAGTATCCTGTTACTTCTTTGAAAATGCTTTAACTCATTCCAGTAAGAGTCATCTCCAACAGTTGTTGATACCAGAAGCTTAATCAGATTGATACCGCAGTGCATTTTAATATCAAGGGGATTCATATATCCTGAAGGCCTTGGGTTGATTTCCAGAATAAAAAACTTTCCTTCACTAGTAAAAAAACCTTCTACATCATGTTCTCCCATAATAATTCCGGCCTCTTTGACAACAACACTGACGGCGTTTTTAACTTCAAGGATCTCTTCTTCAGAAAGGTCAGTGGGATACAGGTCATAAACAGGCCTTATCGGAGCATCCTTAACTCTGTACGAATCTCTTATCCCTTCCCACAGAATCTCATCTCCATAAACAAAAATATCTGCTTCCATTCCCCTTAACGGGTTCTTTGCTGTTACAAACTCCTCAATACATACTTTACCGTTTCGTGAGCTTTCAGCGGCAATTTCAAAGGCCCGGTTCAGATCATCCTCTTTTGAGTTTATAACTGTCATTCCACGTGAAGAGGAGTTAACTTCAGGTTTGACAATTACAGGCAATTTCATATCTGCGCAGTGTTCCGGGAGATCTTTGTTATTTTCTGCCCTGTAATATTTCGGACAGTAACATCCTGCCTTTTTTAGCAGCATACGAAATAACCCTTTATTATTAAGAATAGCAAGTCCCTCCGGATCATTACATTTAAGTCCCAGCTCTTTTGCCGCTATTGCAGCATAATATGAACAATCTGTCATGTAGCATAAAATTCCATCTACCTTCTCCCTTCCAGCAATTTCTTTGATCTTCTCCGTATCCTGCCAGGTAATCTCATATATTGCATCAGCTTTAACTTCCTCATGAGAATACAATCTGTCAGAGCAGAAAACCACACGGTATCCAAGATTATATGCTTCATCAATTGCAGAAAAATATTCTTCGATTGGATATGGAGCAATGATCATGATTGTCAGCATATGTTGTCTCCTTTGTGAAGTTATCATCATTAAGCTTTTGAAGATAATAACAATTCAATCCTGTTATAGCCTGTTGTTGACAGATAGTGTTTTTCTTCCGGAAGGGTTACAATCTGTGAAACAACGTAGTCACGCAAAGACTCTGCTTTTTCACATTTTGTCACATCATAGATTACTCCCGAATCTCTCAGAGTGATCCTGACTTCAGACACTTTCATGATAACGCAGCATTCTGCATCTATTTTTTTTCCTTCAGGGTTTTTGTCTTTAGTCAGAAGAAGTATATCCTCCACGAGAACCCCTGCAATGGAGGCAAGCTTTCTGGTATATCCATTTTCTTCAAGTCTTCCTACAAGTGTCTCTGACAGAGAAACCACATTTTCTTCTGTTATTACAAAATCGTAACACAGTATCTGCTGATCCATTTTTTTAGAAACAAGCCAGGGAAAAGAGTCTTTGCCATACACGAGAATTGTCACGATCATATGTAATAAAAGCGTGATCATCGGCGCTGACACTACACCGATCCACAGACCTATTGGTGATCCTGTAATCTTTACCCCGACAATTGTCATAAAAACAGGTAAAACAAACCTGCTCATAACCGCAACCATAAATGACAGACCATTTTTCTGCATTAAATAATCGTATACAAAAAACAGAGTTGATCCGGCGTAAAAAACAAAGGATAATCCAAGGCACCGCATCATTATGGTTCCCTGCCTTAACAGCTCTCCATCCTCTATTCCAAACATTCGTACAATATAACTGGCAAATACGATAGTAATCAGAGATATCACTATTCCAATCTGGGACATACATATGGCTACTTTGTTCATAAATGACCTGAGCCCCCATGTATTTTCCTCGCCCCGAAGGGTACCGACCAGCGGCTGTATGACCATTGAAAGACCCACAAATACACTTGTAATTTCCAGGGCATTGATTGAAATAGTGAGAATTGTAATGGTTTCCTCTCCAAATTTAATACTGACATAAAGAAGCAGAATATAATCAGCTGCAGAAGAGAACACCGCTGCAGATGCCCTTATAACCCCATTAAAAAAAATTTCCCGCCATTTTTCGGGCTGCGGCTTTATGCTTCTGATAAGGCTTAACACTCTTTTATAGAACCACCTGCTGATGATCACAAAAAACAAAAGCTTACATATAACAGATGCCAGTGCAATTCCCCGAATACCAAAGGGCTTTACAAATAAAACAGACAATAATATATTGCTGATGATCTCAGCAATATTGGCTACAGCTGAAAGCTTTTCACCGCCCTCTGACATCATTGTGTTGTCAAGCAGGCAGGATAACGGATTCATGGCATGGTAGAACACTATCAGAACATAATAATTCCTGGTATACTGTTCAATCTTTGGTGACAAGGTAAACAGATCGATGTAAAAATCTTCAAATACAAGCATTCCCAGGATGATCAAAAGTCCTGACAGAACACTTAGAATAATTCCCTGTCCGAAATACTCGTCTGCAGTCTTCTTGTCATATTTGCCTATATACTGATTATAAAAAAGCAAAGTCCCTGAATTGATCACAATAGATATAAACAGTTCGATTGAGACCAACGGGGAAAGGATACCAACCGCAATCAGTGTATCCGATCCTATCATGTTTCCTGCAACCAGAGAATCTGTCAGTGTAACGAAAAATGAGACCAGTTCAACTGCTATAGCCGACCGCAATATTGAATAGTATTTTTTTATAAGAAACTCAGGTCTTGATTGTTCTTTCATCCGGCAGCCCTTTTATCCATATCTCAAAATTTGCGCTTGTTTTTGGAATGTCTTTATATTTTCTGAAATCCACTAGGGTATAAACAAATGTATGAAGCTAAATTATAACTCCATGCATTTATATTATAACATTATTAGCGTACATAAATGTTCGGTTTATAGTATTTAAAAAAGGGGCTGCATTAGATAATTGATAGTTATCTAAGGTAGATAACAATATAACTCTTTATGCAGTATGGGAAGATGGCTATGTTATCACTTTTGATGGAAATGGTGGAAAAGTAAGTTTTTCTGCTTGGTCATATGACTCTGCATTATTGTCTGACGCAGATACCAAAACTTTTTCAAAAAACAAACCTGTTGCAATTTATGAAGATATTCCTGGTTTGTATACATTTAAAGAAGGGTATATTCTGACTGGATGGTCTCTCACTTCCGATGGATCCAAGATGGTGAGCCTGAATTCATATATACCTACAGAAGATATTACGTTTTATGCTATGTGGGAAAAGGCATATACCGTTACGTTTGATGCAAATGGAGGCTATTTATATGGTAATGCCTCAGAGACTGAATATGAGACTAAGATAAAAGAAAACGACACAATATATTTTCCTACCGCTAGCAGTGATGAATATGCACTTGTAGGATGGAATACGTCACGTGACGGAAACGGAACAGAAGTAACAACTGATATGAAAGTTACTTCAGATATGACTGTTTATGCTATCTGGGCTAAAGGCTATAAGGTAACCATTAATGCAGGAAAAGGTAAGGTCGACAGATATGGCAACATAGGCATAGTAAATACTTATTCTGAAAACGTCGCAAAAGGCAAAGAGATTCTTCTTCCAATACATGAAGAAGTAATATGGTCAGATGAGGGATATATATATGGATGGTATGAGGATGAGAATTTCCAGAAGCCAATATATATCATTAATTCTGATAATGAGGCGTATTATTATCCATATTATCCTACTAAAGACATAACACTTTATGCGAAATTTGTGTCCGGAGAAGATAAAGTAAAAGTAACAGGAGTAGCTTTAAGCAAAACCAAAGCTACAATTGGTGTTGATGACAGCCTCGAACTTAATGCAGTAATCAAACCGTCAAACGCTACGAATAATGCAGTTAGCTTCACAAGCTCAAATGCTGATGTAGCAACGGTAGATGAGACCGGCAAAGTGGTAGCTAAGGCAGAAGGTATTGCTGTGATTACAGTAACCACAGAGGATGGTAAATTCACTGCTGAATGTGACATCACGGTAGATGGACAAAAAACAAAGCAGATATCAGACAACATAGATAGAGCTGTGAAGATATTACAAGATAATGCAACTGAGGATCAAATCAAGAAAACTGTTAACGATACCTTATCGAGTATGGGATCAGCAGAGGTTATGGCTGATAAGGTTGAATCAAATGGCACTGTTGCTGATAAATTGAAAGAACTTGAGGATGCATATACTGAAGCAGCAAAAGTTGAGGTTGTTGATCCTAAAGATGATCCTAATACACAAAATGCCCTTAAAGAAGTTTTTGGTAATGAAGTAGATACAAATGTAGCATCTGTTTCCGGTGCAGGGCTTAATGCAAAACCTAATCAGGTTGCAAAGCTTGATATTACACCTATAGCAGAAGATGATAAGAAGGATGTTGAGAAGGAAGGCTTTAAGAGCGTAGCTCAAATTGATATGACGCTTAAGGTAGGAGATGCCGAAAAAGCTGGCACTGAGCTCCACAAGTTGGTGGCTCCAATAACTATTACACTACCTCTTCCAAAGACTATTAACAGCTCCAAGCTGTATGTTCTTCATTATTATAGTGATGGTACATATGAACTCATAAAGCCTGTTTTGTCAAATAATTCAAATTCAATGACTATAACAGTTTGGAGATTCAGTACTTTTGCGATTGTTGAAGTGGCTGATGGTGAAGCTATAAATAATAGCAATGGTAATGGCAATCAGAATCCCACACATACTCCTGGAACAGGTGGAAGTGGCGGACAGACGCAGAATCCCGGAGGTTCCGGAAATAGCGGACAGTCAGGTTCAGGAAATGATGGACAGCCCCAGAGTGGCAACGGTGATCAGAATTCTGACGGAAATAATACCCAGAATCCTGGTTCTGGAAATGACGAACAGACACAGAATCCTGGTACCGGAAATGGCGAACAGTCACAGAATCCAGGTACTGGAAATGATGGACAGTCACAGAATCCAGGTACAGGAAATAGTGGACAATCTCAGGGTGGTTCAGGTAACCAGAGCACCGGAAACACAAGTGGCTCCGGAAATAATGCGCAGAATCCTACCGGAAATGGCGCAAACAGCGGTAACACAGGCGCACAAACTCCTGTAGAGAATCAGGAAGGAAATGTTAATGCCGGAGACAATGGCGGTCAATCTCAGAATGGTTCTGATGACAAGACTTCATCCGGAGCAGATGTAACAGCAATTCCTGAGACTACAGATAATTCTGTTAAGGAAGTTGATGATCCTACTAAGGCTAAGATTACTTCTAACAAAGAAGAAATCAGCGTTTCCAAAATCAAGAAAAAGGATCAGAAAGTTACTGTTAAGGTTGAGAGATCTAAGGGCAAGATTACTGTCAAGAATGTATCTTCCAAGAAACTTAAGAAGTACCTGACCGTAAAAGTTAAGGGCAAAAAGGTAATCTGTACTGTTAAGAAGGGCGCTCCTAAGGGCACATATAAGGTTAAGATTACTGTAGCTAAAAAGGGTAAGATAAAGAAAACAACAAAGACAATTGAGATTGTTGTTAAGTAAATTTGTAAGGACTTCCTGAACATGAATGACTAAACATGTTCAGGAATCCTGGATCTAGATATTTAATAAACTGGTTTCAAAGTCAAGCAAGGAAATGCGACAGATTAATTCGAATTAAATACACATAATCTTAAAAGCATAAGCTATAAATGAGTCATAAATGCTGACATTTGGCATTTATGGCTCATTTTTTCTGGCGTGGTTCGATATGCGCTACGTGTGAAATACATGCTAACTGCCAGGTGGGACGTGCTCATTGTATAAATTCTGAAATCTTTATAAAGAAATGTTTATTGGAGGCCTTGGTACTTATCTTTACATGATTTTTAGCCGATAGATTGGATAAGTGATATTATTGCAAGAATGAATTGTAATAACGTTTTTATATGTTTGTAAAAACAAGAAGAATTATATAGATTTTACGCAGGAAGAATTTACAAATTAAAAGATTAAATGAAAAAGCGAGGCTCCTGGTATGAAAAAGAAACTAATTCTAAGCTTCTTCATAGTGTTCTTATTATTATCCTGTCTTAAAATAGATGGTTTATGCGATGGTGAAACAGGATATTATCATGCAATTGAAATAATTATAAATCAGTTTATTGATCCTGAGGTTAAATCAGGTGAAACAAGATGGTATTATTTCGATGCGCCACCATTGACTACAACTAATGATCAGTGGGTGATTATAAGACTTATAGGTCATTCTGAAAAAGGCAATCTGTATTTTGAATTGATGGATCAGCATTTGAATGTAGTTAAAGGTGGATATGCTCTGAATGGCGATCATATGGAGGAGATTGTATGCCGTTTGGATAACACCATAGAGGGCACGACAGGTACATATATGCCAAGATTAGTTCGAGGTCAAAGGTATTATGTAAAAGTTTCTGGAGTTGGCAAATTTACAATAGGTTATAACACTTATAATGACGATCATTCAGGAGAATTCGATAATGCAGAGAAACTTGTAGTGGGAACTGAGATAAGCGGTGCGTTAGAACGAGATGATGACATAGACAGTTTTTGTTTCAAGGTTCCTGACACTTATTCATATAAGATAACAGTATTTGCAACTAAAAAGATGAATGCCCGTATAACTGATGAGAGCAATTATACGATTAACACCAATAATTTAAGGGTGCTAAGAGACCGGGGAACAGCTGAGTATACAGTTAGTGGGGATGGAACGATTAGATATATTTTCCTCTATGGAAATGGAGGAACCCACTATAAAATCAGTGTTGCCATAGACAATAATCCTTCAAATTTAGGACTATGGACAGCAGTGAATGCAAATTATGGAAACAACTACATCAGGATCAATACTCTGAAAGGTGCAAAGATCAGCATAATCGTTAAGGCTGGGAAAAGAAACGGAAAGCTCTATTTCAGGGGGACCAAGAAGAAAAAGAAAAAATCAACTACTCAAAAAGCTCTAGGTAAAAACTACTATTTGAATAGACGACTCAGAGTTGGAGATGTAGTAATAGTTACTGCAACAAAGAAGCGATATAAGGAGTTTAATTTTAAGAAAAAAATAAAAATGTATAATTCATTTGATTAAAGAAGCAAGATGATAGAAGATATGAAAAACAAATAGTAGATAATTATTTTATGATATTTGTAGCTATCTATACATAAGTGAGGGGGAAAACAAATGAAGAGATTTATATGTTTTTTTGCAACAATTTTACTGATTTTTTCTATTACCTTTGCTGCGATGCCAATTACTTCAAGTGCTCAATTTGATGACCTGAAAAAATATGGTGTAAGCATGAATCTGAATAAAGGTAATTGGGTTGCAGTCTATACTAAACTTCCAGGGAAAAAGGGGCTAACAAAATTATTTGCAAAGATAACTAAACTGAGTATTTATGAAATCCCCGCACCAAAGGCCGGAGCTGCAGCTAGAGCAACAAATGATTCTACAATGACTGCAGTATTGACGGTACAAGTCCAGTATCCACAAAAACCATCGAAAAAAATAGCTAAAGCATTAATGAATGAAGGTCATGATGTTATTGATTACATGGATGTAGTTGTCGTAGACAAATTTACTGGTGAGAATTTAAATACACAAGAGACATCCGAAGAAGGTTCAAATTATCATGGAGTATCTGTGAAAGAAACTGAGTGGAAAGGCCTGAAACCTCAGAAACTCACATGGTCAAATGGAACTGTATATCAGTATTATGTATCTTATGTAAAAACGCTTGTAATTAAATTTCCTAGCGGATATAAAAATACTTGTTTAGGTGTCTGTGGAAGTCATGTAGGCGATTATAACAAAATGCAGGATTGGAATGAGGGATTTATTGAAGGGTACACTGCGTTTTCTGATACAAGTCATGTAAAGCTTGGAAGTAAAAAGAAAACATCTCAGCTTTCGCATTTTTTTAACATCAAGAAAAAGGCACAGGAACCTTCTAATCCATTTGGAATCAGAAAGTAACTAAAATAAAGATGTGTTTGTAATACTAAGGAAAAGGCACCTGCTATGTGTATGTTTACGCCAAGAATGGCTATGCAAAGAAAGCCAAAGTTACAGTGAAATAAGTTCAAAAGTTATCGGAGGCATCGATTAACTGTGCCTCCGATTATTATCAGGGGGTTCAGCTAATGTACCTACGTGTTGTTTATATAAATTTAATGTAAGAATAATCATTTAGAGCCGATCATATTACAATTTTGTAATATTTAATTGCTATAATTACTGTGTATTAGTAAAAGTCTGCGAATATCTTGATATTTGCAGACTTGGATGTGATAGAAAGATATAGTTTTTATGGGTACATTTTACTATGCAGAAGATCAGTTACGATTTCGCATCGCATCGGTCATAACTGCGCTCTTTTTGCGTCTTGCGACAGCGGGGCGATTGAAACTGAATACAACATTCGTGATGGATAACCGTCGGATTTGATGGGGTTACTATACCCTGTCATGTTCGGCGTTTTTTAGTATATCAAAATAAAAACACGACGATGCGAAATCGTTATTAATTTGTAAAAGGAATATTGAAGTATGAGTGTAAAGATGAAAGGACGTTTAAGTGTATTATCAAGTTTAATACTTGTATGCGGAATAATGCTCTGTATGAGTATGGCAGTGAGTGCGGAAAGCTTAAGTGGCTCTATTAGTGTAAGTTCATTAAAGGTTAACGATGTGCTTACATATGGGATTACGAATATAACAGATATAAGTGAATATACTGTAACATTGCAAGGTAATCGTCACTATCTTTTTAATAATGTAGTTACAAATGATACTGTATTGACTGATTTCACAATATTTTATGATAATAGTTCATCGTATGGTGGTGTGGAATTTAGACCTACAGGGCAAAGCCAAGGATGGTATATTCCATATGATGGAACGGATATTACTACTGAATGGCTTGTCGTTGCAGTGGATCATAGTCAAAAAACTTTGACCCTTGCAGGTGTCCCTGATCACACTCATAACATTACTTACTCTGCCAGTGGAGCAACCATTACGGCGATTTGCAATGATACTAGTTGTGAGCTGCATAACTCTCCCGCAACACTGACTCTGAGTGCCGCTGATGCGAGCTATTCTGGCAGCGCTTATGCAGGAGCAAGCCTTACCGATACGACGGCGTGGACGGGTGCTGGACTGACCGCGCCAACGATTGAATATGAAGGACGCGGCAATACAAGCTATACAAAGAGCGAGACAGCGCCGGCTAATGCAGGCACTTATACCGCCAGCATCACGGTGGATACAGACAAGACCGCAACGGTGGATTTCACAATCAGCAAGGCTGCCCCCGGAACGCCTACTGTCACTATGAGTGACTACACCTACAGCGGCACGGTTTCCACGCCGAGCATCGGAACCTATTCCGGCGAAGGTGCTGTGACCTATTACTACAGCACGACGAACAGCGCCAGCGGCGGCACGGCATGGGAGAACATCACCGCAACGACGCTGGAAGCGAAAACTTATTACATGTATGCTGTGATTGCCGAATCAGATAATTACAACAGCTATACCACGGCAACAACGAGCTTCACTATCTCCAAGGCCGATCAGACCGCTCCCGATGCACCTACGAAGGCCAGCGCGACCGCCAGCAGTATAACGCTAACGGAAATCACCAACGGCGAATATAAGCGCAACAATGGAGAATGGCAGACAAGCCCAACCTTTACCGGTCTGGAAATGAACACTCCATATACGTTCTATCAGCGGTTGAAAGAGGACGACAATCACAATGCTTCTCCCGCCAGTCAATCCGCAGAAATCAGCACTCCCAACCACACGCACAACTGGAGTTACCAAGCCAGCGGCGATACTATCACCGCCACATGTGGGAACGACGACGGTGAGCACGGTACGCCTCTGACCGCTACTTTGACGATCAATGCGCCCACGCTGATCTATGTAGGTCAGACTGGCGACGGCATCAGTGCCCAGGCATCCATCACCGATGAGAACAGCATCAAGGGTGATGCGGTTATAAGCTATTTCAATGCCAACGAAGCGGGAACCGCCAAGGACGGCTCAGCGTTGAGCAGCGCTCCCACCGATGCAGGCAAATATTGGGCAGAGATTACCCTCGGTACGGGTGGAAATACTGCCACCGCCCATGTGGTGTACAGCATAGGTTATGCCGTCACTTTTAATACTAATGGAGGCAGTGAAGTACCTATGCAGGTTGTCAGGAAGGGCGAGTCAGCAACTAGGCCTGCTGCACCTACAAAAGCTGGAAATATCTTTGGCGATTGGTATGCGGATAGTGAATATAATGAAACGTATCGTTTTGGCAGTTCAGTTAATACAAATACAACTGTTCACGCCAAGTGGGGAACGCATGAAGTAGAGTGGGTGTTTTATACTGGCTCCATTGCCAGTTATAGTATTCGCGATGTCTTTAGCGGTACGGCTCCTGCCGTTGATTCAATTAGCGATGTTATAGTTAGTATGCTGGATGAAACAAGACCTGCTGCTACGACGGTTGTAGGCTGGAAAACCGAGACGGACGCCAGTGGCAATGTGACTTATTACCGCGTGTTAATGAAATCTCCGACCGCCAAGAGCTTAACCTACACCGGTTCGGCACAGGAACTCGTGAACGCTGGTGTGGTATATGGAAGCGAGATGCAGTATGCTTTGGGCACAGATGATCAAACCGCCCCGACGCAGGATTGGACCACAGATATCCCCACAGGTAATGAAGCGAAAACCTATTTTGTTTGGTATAAAGCTATAGGAGATTCCGGATTTTCAGATAGTGCTGCCGCATGCATTAAGGTCACAATTTCTAATCCATATACTCCGCCTGTAAAACCTAAGCCAACAACAGATACTGAGGAATATACAATTCCAGTGGAGAACAACAATACAGTAGATGTTGGTGCAGAGATACAGTCCGGCACGGCAGTCATTAATGAAATCACAGAAGAAGATCTTTCAAAAGTGACTTCAAATGATAATACTGGTGGTAATGGTAACACACCCGGTTCAGGCGCCGGCGACAATTCTCAGATAGTAATCGATCTGTCAGGTGCAAAGCAGGAAGTTGTTGCTTGTGAACTGACAAAGCAGTCTTTGGAGAGACTGGCTGATACAGCAGAATCAAACAGTAATCAGGTTGATTCTGTTAAAATCCAGATGACAAATGCTACGGTTGAGCTTGATGGAAAGGCACTTAATGCCATTGCGGATCAGGCCACAGGTTCGTCAATTAAGCTTGTTGTTGAGGATACGCAGCAGACCAAGCTGAATCAGGCACAGCAGAATGCTCTTTCAAAATATTCTTCCGTTACTTCATTTGAGGCATATTTTGAAAGTAATGGCGCAAGAATACATAATTTCAAGGGTGGAAAAGCAACTGTTTC
>NZ_JNKH01000053.1:0-22038 GCF_000701985.1 Butyrivibrio sp. WCE2006
ACTTTACGAAAAGTAGGATATGAAGTAATGCGGGTACTTAAGAGTCATCCGGCGCCCAAAGATGCTGCTGTATATAATTATATAATCAAGAAAGAAAATGAGGGAAAGTGCAAAAAACACGCTAAAATAGCGGGATTAAATAAATTTCTACGTATATATTATGCAAGAGTAACCGCAATCTACAAATAAGTAGCAACAGCTATAAAAAGGCTGGAATTATTCATCCAGCCTTTTTGTGATGCTTAAAAATGGTGAAATTGAAAACACTTAAAAATAAGCCGTTTCGCTATTGACATTTGTTAGCAGGTTTTTATGTCAAATTTTATGTTTTATACTATCGCAATGTATTGCAATGTATGTTATAATAAGGCATGGAGGATTTTTTGCATGAGAGTTATCACATCTAAATCTAAAAATGCCGAATCATTCTACATCTCCAAGGGATATATCAACAATAAAGGCGTCAGTACATCCACCATTATCAGGAAGCTTGGGACTCTTCAGGAGCTCCTGAAAGAACATGGTCCAACGAGAGACGATGTGATGGCATGGGCCAAAGAAGAGGCGCGCCTTGAGACACTTAAATACAAAGAGGAGCAACAGTCGAAATCTATTCAGATAACTTTTCATGCCAACCGCCAGCTCGACTATGAGCAACAGGTATTCTACCGCGGAGGTTATCTCTTCCTTCAATCAATCTACTATTCTCTTGCATTAGATAAGATTTGCAGAAAACTCAGGGATAAATATAAATTCAAGTATGATATCAATGCCATTCTTTCTGACATGATCTTTGCACGTATCCTTGAACCTTCAAGCAAAAGATCATCTTTAAAGGTTGCCTCCGAATTCTTGGAAAAACCATCATATCAGCTTCACGATATTTACAGATCATTAGATGTTCTGGGAAATGAATGTGATTTCATCCAGTCAGAGGTCTATAAAAACAGCCACCTTATGGGCAAGAGGAATGACAAGATTCTTTTCTATGACTGCACCAACTACTACTTTGAAATTGAGCAGGAAGACGGCAACAAGAAATACGGAAAAAGCAAAGAGCATCGTCCAAATCCTATTATCCAGATGGGCATGTTTATGGATGGTGACGACATCCCGCTGGCATTCTCTTTGTTCCCCGGGAATGCCAATGAACAGACAACTCTTAAGCCCATTGAGGAAAAGGTGCTCTCCGAATTCGGATGCCAGAAATTTATCTACTGCAGCGACGCAGGACTTGGTTCTGAAAAAATAAGGAACTACAATCATATGGGTGAGAGAGCCTTTATCGTAACCCAGTCTATCAAGAAACTTAATGCTGAAGACAAAGAATGGGCCTTAAATGGAACAGGTTTTAAAAGAGTGTCGGACGATACTCCTGTAGACATATCCAAACTGCCTGCAGATGATACAGGCCTTTACTACAAGGAAGAACCCTATACTCCCAAGACGCTACATCAACGTCTTATAGTTACCTACTCACCAAAGTTTGCCAAGTATCAGAAAGCTGTTCGTGAAGCCCAGGTTGATCGTGCGCAGAAACTCATAGATTCCGGTTCCGTTAAGAGAAACCGAAAAAATCCAAATGATCCCGCCCGTTTTATTGGGAAGATTGCTGTAACAGAAAGTGGCGAAGCTGCAACTATTCATAACTATCTTGATACAGACAAAATCGAGCAAGAATCTCTGTATGACGGCCTGTATGCCGTATCAACAGATCTTCTTGACGATCCGGTAGTCGACATCTTAAAAGTAAGTGAAGGTAGATGGGAAATCGAGGAATGCTTTAGAATCATGAAGACAGATTTTGAAGCAAGGCCTGTATTCCTCCAGAATGATGTCAGAATAAAAGCACACTTCCTTACATGCTTCCTTGCATTAATTGTTTACAGATACCTTGAGAAAAGAATCGATGATAAGTATACCTGCGATGAAATACTGAGTACGCTCAAAGATATGAATTTTGCTGGAATAAAAGAACAAGGCTTCACGCCTACATACCAGAGGACGAAGCTTACCGATAACCTCCACGAAGCATGTGGTTTCAGAACTGACTTCGAATTCATTACCAAGAGCCAAATGAAAACAATTCAAAAAAACAGCAAAGGAAGGTAGAAATTGCTATACTTCAAAACGAAGAGAAAAGTCTCGCCACGCCACTATTCATGTGGGATGCGAGACTTTTTATCTTATTTACCTGTCAAAGATGGGATTATATCACGGCAGGCGACCACAAATAAACAGGAGCCGCGATTTTGAGGACTTCAGTGAACGATTATCGAAAACAAAAAAAACCCAGCGATTCTGAAAGTTCAGATCTCCGGGGTTGTTTGAGAGCATTTCAACAGTCGATTACCATTATGTGTTATACTGTGTTAGCAGAATTTCTTGCCCTTGTATTTGCCCTTATGAGCATCCATTGCTCATATAAAACGACATAACACAAGAGAAAGCATAAGGGAAGGCTTACGAGCATAAATTCCAGTGTTTGTAGAGCAATTAAATTACAGTAAAACGATCCATGAACAATGAGGTTTTAAGTAATGAATAATGGTGAGATAAAGGAGATCGCGTTGAAGCAGTCTGCAGAGGATATAGGCTGCCAGGCTCATGATTTCCTTTCAGATAAGAATGTTATTGTGCCATTTTGTTTAGGAAAGAATGCGCGAAAGTATTATAAGGAACCAATCATATGTAATTTTGTTTCCTATGGAAGTAATATCGTTGTGGCTACAACAAAAGATGTATCGGATTTGGTAAAGGAGTATATAGGCAAGTTTGAGTTTTATCATTGCTTTGAAACGCCAAATATGCACTGGCTCAATGATAGACTGTTAGAGCGGGGGCATAAGGTATGTTTCATGGCTGAATATTATCTTCCTGATGTAAACAAAATTCCTGATGCGGAGTGCTTATATGAAACGCACATACTGGTTCAAGAGGATTTCAAGAATTTGTATCTGCCTGAATGGAGTAATGCACTATGTAAGGATCGCAGCCATCTGGATATGCTGGGTATTGGAGCATACGATAATGGCAGATTGATTGGTTTTGCGGCCTGTTCAGCAGATTGCGATGAAATGTGGCAGATAGGCATAGACGTTCTGCCGGAATACAGGCAAAAAGGGATTGCATCAGCACTGACTAGCAAACTGGCAAAAGAGATTCTAAATCGGGGAAAGGTTCCGTTTTATTGCTCTGCATGGTCAAACATCAGATCCGCCAGAAATGCGGCTAAAAGCGGTTTTATTCCGGCATGGGTAGAAATGACTGTAAAGCCGGCGGACGTTGTTGATGAGATGAATTCATAACTTACAGTTTATACACGATAGAGGAGACATTAATTTGAAAAAGACAATTCGCAGTGTTCTCATTTTTATAACGCTGATTATTATTGTGTTGGTGGGACTTTTGATAAAGCTACGGATACAGACAGGAAGAATCCTTACTGATTATTCATCTATATATAAAGATGATAAATATGGAGCTCCGGTATATGTTGATGGAGTAGAGGTAATAACCCAGGATGTTTCCTGTGGTTATGCTTGTATTGAGATGTTTTCTGCATGGAATGGGGGACATCTGACAGAAGAGGATCTGTACAATGAATATGGCAAGGTCATAACCTCAACAGGAGATAAGTTCTGCGAAGAAATGAACAAGCGCTTTCCGGAGTACACTACGTCCATCCATAAATACATGTCAAACACGGAACTGATAGATGCAGCTTATGAAAATCTGGCAAGAGGAGTACCTGTGCCATTTGAGTGGGCAGCTAAGTATGGTGATGTGTGGACTCTTCATTATTCCCTGCTTGTTGGGATGGATATTCCTAATGACAAGATAACTGTAGCAAATCCTTATGGTTATGTTGAAGAGTTATCTGTAGATGAATTTTTACAGCGCACAAGTTTTGAAGCCTATGAGAATATGCCTTTTTATTTCAAATTGGCATTTGCTGTAGGGATGTTTGAGAAGAATACAATCTTTACTGTTCACGGATTGAACGAGAACTAAATAACTTTCAGTAAAAATTACTATCTAAGGAGAAAAAATGGCAAAAAGACGATCTGTTGATACTAAAGAAAACTATGGCAAGGCCATAAAAATCTTTTTCGACAATTACAATAAAGATTTGCAAAAATTGCTGATTGCTCCATTTGATATTAATTTGGAGTATTCAGTATAAGGTGCTTATGCCAGCGTATGACCAGGATTATGATAAAGGTGGTTGAAGATGGTTACATATTATGATGACGGAACTATAAGAATTAGAAGCATGATTCCTGAAGATGCCCAAATCCTTTATGATACATATTTTTCGTATGGTTGGCATCCTTCCTTAGCTACATACGAAAAGTATTATAAAGAACAGGAGGATGGTAAAAGATTTGTTTGTATTGCAGAGTATGATGGCAGAGTCTCTGGGCAATGTACTCTGGTTCTGAATCCTATAGAAGGCCCTTGGGGGAATCAAGGCTATCCTGAAATAGAAGATCTGACAGTTTTCTTTGATGTTCATAATAAAGGTATCGGAAATAGGCTTTTGGATGCTGTCGAGAAAGAAGCGTCAAAAGTTTCCGATAAAGTATACTTGGCAGTTGGAGTTCATTCAGGATATGGACCAGCTCAGAGGATGTATGTAAAAAGAGGCTACAATTTTGATGGCAGCGGAGTTTGGTATAAAGGGAAACAATTAGAACAGTATGCACCCTGCGTCAATGATGATGACCTTTTACTTTATATGGCTAAAGATGTTTAAAATTCCAGCATAAACGACTAGAGGGTGGAGAATGAAATCTTTTATAAGAGAGATTGGATTATGGAAAAAGTAGTATATAACGTCTTGGCGATGATTCTTTTGATATCACTAACTGGCTGTAGAGATTTAGAAACTGAACTTGCACCGGTATCAACGCATGAAGTGACGGTTAAAACGCAAGAAGTAGTTGAGGAAGTACCGGAAGAAACATGGGAATCGCCTATTGATGGACTTTCAGATGATTTCATATTTGGAATGGATGCATCTTCAGTTCTGACCGAAGAAAAAAGTGGTGTTAAGTACTATGGTTTTGACGGCAAAGAGCAGGATATATTCAAAACCTATTCTGATGCAGGGATTAACTATATCCGATTAAGAGTCTGGAACGATCCTTATGATGAAAATGGGAATGGGTATGGTGGCGGTAATAATGACCTTCCAACAGCTGTTGAGCTTGGGAAAAGAGCTACTGCCAATGGGATGAAAGTAATGATAGATTTTCATTACTCCGATTTCTGGGCAGATCCTAAGAGACAGCATGCTCCCAAAGCCTGGGAGGGCATGAGCGTGGAAGAAAAAGCGGATGCCCTCTATGAATTCACTAAAGACAGCCTCTCACAGCTTCTTGATTCCGGCGTAGATGTAGGGATGGTACAGGTTGGTAATGAGATTAACTACGGAATGTCAGGAGAGCGGCAGTTTGAAAAGGTTCTTGAACTTTTAAAAGCGGGAAGTATGGCAGTACGTGAAGTATCAGAATCTTACGGAAAAGAGATTGCTGTAGTTGTCCACTATACCAGGATTGAAGACAAAGCAGATGTACTTACACTGGTTGACAGGCTGGTGCGGGGTGAACTTGACTTTGACATGATTGGTATGAGCTATTATCCCTTTTGGGATGGCAGCTTTGAAAACATGTGTCGTGTCCTTGAGCTTATTAGTGAAAAGTATGGAAAAAAAGCTTTCATAGCAGAGACGTCCTATTGCTATACCACTTCAGATGGCGATGGATCAGCAAACAGTTTTACTGTTAATGATTTGGTAAAGGGTTATCCCGCATCAGCCATGGGACAGGCCACAATGATACATGACATTTGTAAGAATGTGAGTGAGGTAGGGGGCATAGGTGTTTTCTACTGGGAAGGCGCGTGGATTCCTGTAGGTCCTGCTGATGCAGATAACTCCGCTATCTGGGAGAAATATGGAAGTGGATGGGCCAGTAGCTACGCTTCAGATTATGATCCGGAGGATGCGGGTCTTTACTATGGCGGAAGCTCTTGGGATAATCAGGCGCTTTTTGATTTCGAAGGACACCCATTGGATTCTCTGAATATTTTTAAATATATGCGAAATGGTAGAAATTACTAAGGGAGAATTATCTTTCAGGATAATGAAATAAGCAAATCGCATTTTATAAGGGAGGAATATGATGAATCTAGGAGCTTGGATGTGCGGAGTACTGGTTATACCATTTGCAACAGTAGGACTGTTGTTTGGATTATTCAAAGAAAGGGCAACTAAATTTGTTGCTGGATTTAATTCCTTTACAGATAAAGAACAGGAGATGTATGACAGAGCAGCTATTTCTAGAGATATAAGAAATCAGTGTTTGATTTGGTCTGCATTAATGCTCATAGGTACGGTGCTTTCTTTTATTATATCGCCTTATATGGCTATTCCTACGTTTATCATTTGGTGCTTTTTGTTTTTTAAGGATACTCACATGGATCCTCATAAGGCATTTGATAAGTATCTGCTGAAATAAATTGCTATATTAACTTGGAATATAACGTAGCTTGAAAAATCGGCAGTTTGTAGGGCTCTTTTGCTGGAGAAAGAGCTCGACAACTTCAGGCTTTTCGAGAAGAATGATAGAACATAAAATTGGAAGTTATTATCAATAATACAAGTGAAATGGAGAGAAGAGAGGTTTTTTACTACGATTTGGGAAGAGCCTCTTTTTTTCTTTGCATGGAAATAGTATCATTGAGAAGCTGTGTTTATATGTTTTGGGAGGAAAGTTTTTTATGGGTGAAAAGAAAGTAACAGGCTTTGATTTCTTATGGTGTGCGCTGTATGCATGTGCGGCTTTTGCAATAGAATTGCTGGTCCGGTTTGTTGAAGGAAAGATGGGGGTTGATGTAAGTAACTACAGTACATCACAAAACATAATTCATTGGGTAACAACTACAGTAATGTGGATCATTGCTGGAATTATAGTAATATATATCGGAAAGAAAACAACAGATTTTGATATCTGGGAGCACTGTGAAAAAATAAAGGGATGGCAATATGTGGCTCTCTTGCTGTGCTTCGCAGTAAATATCATTGCGAAGTATTTGGATTGGAATGGTTTTAAAGTTCTTATTGAATGGAATTCTAAGGAACCGATCTTGTTCATATTCCAATATATTTATTATCTGGCAGAAGGATTCCTTATTTCTCTTGTTATTGTCTACGGTCAGAAGGCATTTGAGAAATGGTTTAAGAACGATAAGATTCCTTATGGTGGAATTGTTCTTGGACTTATATGGGGATTGTTCCATATATTGACTAAAGGTAGCGTGCTTGTTGGGATTTTTTCTGCAGTGGCTGGTTTTCTATTTGGAACAGCATATATTTTTACAAATAAAGATTATAGAAAAGCATTACCTATCATTACGCTACTGTTCATTTTATAAATTCAATGGTACTGCAAAAATAACATAGAACTTTATGATTAAGTGCATCTCTTCGGAGTCGCACTTATTTTTATGGAGAAAAAACATGGCAGCAGTGTTATACTGGGACTTTTCTATCTGCTGATGCTTGCAATAATAATCATGTATATCACAAAACAGATGTGGGGAGCTGTTGTACTGTCAGTGATTATTTCTTTTGGAGCGTTCCTTATCACATTTGCAGCCGTAGCTGTCGAAATGGCTTTGGAGGGTATAGGCGATAAGATAAGCGAGATCCTGGCATCATAAATACGCAAAGTCCTGAAGTGGTCAGCGATTTTGTTGTATACTGATATCTATAGATGTACAGATGATGGATATTCATAGACTATCTATATTATATCATTGCAACGAGGAGATTAGATTGTGGATAAAATATGGGAAGAAATGTATAACGCTGCAAAGGCAGTGCTTAAACCGGTAACTATTTCTGATTATGTGTCTGCGGGGGAAAATCACGATGGAGGGTGGAACTATGCTGGATTATCGTATTGTTGAAAAGGCTCCGTTTACTATTGTCGGAGTAAAAAGACCTTTTAATTCAGAAACCAGTTATCAGGAAATACCAAAGTTTTGGGATGAATGGCTGGCACAGGGCGAGGATCGCTCAATCAAAGGCACTTTTGGTGTATGCCTTGATATGAGGGGAAAGGACTTCGATTATTGGATTGCTGATCTGTATTTTCCATGGGAAGATATTCCGGAGGGGTGTGAAACCAGAGTAATCCCGGGAAGTTACTGGGCACAGTTTCCCTGTAAGATGAGTAATCTGCAGGATGTGAATACCAAAATCTGGTCAGAGTGGCTTCCTGCATTACAGGGATATAAGTTGATGGGAGAATATGACATAGAGGTTTATCTTCCTCCAGAAGAAGGATCAGAAGAAATGTCTGTGTATATATGGGTGCCGCTGAAAAAGGATTGAAATTCTCTGAAAAGAAGTACAACAGGAGAGGAGCTGTTTAATTTTGAAATTAACGGAGGACTTAGCATATGAATGTAACAGAAGCGATCAACAAGAGGCATAGCTACAGAGGAAATTATCTTCCTGAACCGGTCTCTCATAATGATTTAGTGAAGATAATGGAAGCGGGAATTGCAGCTCCATCTGGCTGTAATAAACAAACAACCAGTTTTATAGCAGTTGACGATGCAGTTGTTTTGAAGAAAATTCATGAAGCAATCGATCCACCGATATGTGAAACGGCTCCGGCTATGATTGTAGTACTGACGCAAAGAATAAATGCATATCGTGATAGATGCTTTGCTATTCAGGATTACTCCGCTGCAATTGAAAACATGCTGTTGACTATCGTAGAGCTGGGATATCAGAGCTGTTGGTATGAAGGTCATATTACGGATGAAGACAGAATAAGCGATAAGATAGCAGAAATTCTCTCTGTTCCTGATAGTTATGAGGTTGTATGCATATTGCCGGTAGGGATAGCAGAGAATGAACCGGTTGCACCGAAGAAAAAGGAGTTTGAAGAGCGAGCATGGTTTAATTCGTTTAGAGGCTTGTGAAGCAGGAAAGCAGGCGGCTATAAGTAATGAAAAGAATTTGATCCCTGCTTCTCAGCAAAACACACCTGATATTGAGGGATACTATTATACGGCTAACGACAGGAGTCAAATGGCCTTTTGGATATATAAAGCAGACAGAGTTTCAAAAGAACATACACATGATTATGATGAATGGATGCTTTGTGTAGAGGGAGAATATATCGTAACAGTAGATGGAGCAGAATACATATTGCATGCGGGAGATGAATTGTTTATTCCCAAGGGAAGTGTCTAGGGAGGAAGGGTTGAAGCCGGTACGCGATCAATTCATGCCTTTGGCGGACAGAGAGTGAAAGCGTGATAACTATACAGGATAGTGAAATAAGCAAATCGGAGTTTGTCGAAAACATCGACCAAGGAGAGGACGAAAATGGTAAAAGGTATACATCACATATCGATGAAATGCAATATTGGAGAAATAGCTAGAGTAAAAGACTTTTATATAAATGTACTTGGTATGTCTATTTGCCGGGAATGGCCAGAAGGAATGATGATAGATAGCGGCAACGGGCTGATTGAAGTATTTGTAACTGGTAATGGCGAACATAGGAAAGGTTCTATTCGTCATATTGCATTTGCAACAGAAGATGTTGACAATGTTATAGATAAAGTAAAAAAAGCGGGGTATGAAGTTTTTATTGAACCAAATGATAAAGTTATTAATTCTTCGCCTGAATATCAATTTAGAATGGCATTTTGCTTTGGACCGCTGGGAGAAGAAATAGAGTTTTTTGATGAAAAATAACTTCCAGTTTGTATTTGAAAGGACAGAAGGAGAAAGTGATGAAGATTGACGCAAGTTCAATGGAATGGATTAGAAAACCGAAATCATGTCGGGTCACAAAGGATAAGGTTGAAATCATGACCGAACCTCATACTGATCTATGGCAGAGGACCTATTATCACTTCAGAAATGACAATGCCCCTGTCTTGCAAATGAAAACAATAGACCAATTCTTCTCGTTTGTGGTACGGACAGAGTTTGATTCCAAGGTACGCTATGATCAGAGTGGGGTAATCATGTACTTGGATAGTGACAATTGGCTTAAGGCTGCTATGGAATATGAAAATGAAAAGATTCAGAGATTAGGAAGTGTTGTCACAAATAATGGCTACTCTGATTGGGCATCTACAGATGTTGATGCCGCAATAAAGTCTGTATGGTTTCGTCTAAGTCGCAGGGAAGATGATTTCTGTGTAGAAAATTCTTTTGATGGAATAGATTTTAAACAGATGAGGATATGTCATATGTTCAATGCTCCAAAGGAAATCCGTTTCGGCATCTATGCATGCAGCGCCGAGGAGTCATCTTTTTTGGCCGCTTTTACAGATATGGAAATCACTGAATGCGCATGGAAGGCGCATGATGGTCAGCAACCAGATTAGAAGTATTACAATATGGTGTATCTTCCTGTTGAGGTGACAAGTTAAATTGGAATATAATGATTTACCAATTATTGAATAGTTGTTTTGCTATAAATCCAGGTGTTTATCTGCACCTGGAAATTTTTTGAAAAAATTTAGATGTAATCATTGATATTACATCAAAATGATGCTATGATAACACTATCAGATGAAACCACTACGGTTACATCAATGAACTTTTTAACATTCGAGGATAATTACTTCGCAGGGTAGAGCCCAGAAAGGAAAATAATCATGACAAATAAGGAAAAAGCATTAGCACTCATCGGAACATTCGTATCAGGAGATACTGCAAAGGCAAAGGAACTTCTTGCAACAGGTTATATTCAGCATAACCTCGCATTTGGAACCGGGGCAGATGCATTTGTAGCAGCAGTTGAAGGACTTGCACAGGCACCTGTAAAAACAACAGTTAATAACATTCGTGCATTCGAGGATGGAGATAAGGTTTTCCTTCAGACAGTATATAATTTTGCAGGAGCAGGAGAGCAGGTCGGATTCGATGTTTTCAGATTCGATGCAGACGGTAAGATTGCAGAGCACTGGGATAATCTGGCAGACAAGGCAGCTCCTAATCCTTTAGGACATACTCAGATTGATGGAACTCTTGAGAAGAAAGATGTAGACAAGGAAAAGACACGTAATGTTGTTGCCGGATTTGTAGGCGATGTACTCCGCGGGGAGAATCCGGATAAGCTTACTTCATATTATGACGGAGACAAGTACATTCAGCATAACACAGCAATAGCAGATGGTCTTTCCGGCCTTGGAGCTGCACTTGAAGCTATGGCTAAGCAAGGTATTTCGATGGTCTACAACAAGACACATATGGTTCTTGCAGATGGAGATTATGCTCTTGCCTGCTCGGAAGGAACCTTTGGCGGTGTACCTACAACCTACTATGATCTGTTCCGTGTTGAGAACGGATTTATCACAGAGCACTGGGATGTAATGGAGACATTAGCTGATAAGTCTACATGGGCTAATGAAAACGGAAAGTTTTAACTCAGTCGGAGTACAAGCTCCGACTGAGTTAAACGCTCCGCGAGGATGCGCACGGATTCGGACAGGAATTTGTCTGCTGAAGCAGACCCGAATCCGGCGCGCAAGACTCGCGAGCGAGTCTTGACTGTAACCATTGCAACTACATCTGTCACGAAGTAAAATGATGGCAGGAGGGCGCAAATCGTCCAGTGGACGATTGTTCTGCACCGACCGAAATGGAATGGAGAGATTAAAAATGCAGATATCAAGCAGATTTACGGTTGCACTTCATATTTTTACATGTGTGGATACATTTAAGGATGAACACAAGGTAACGAGCGATTTTCTTGCAGCCAGTATAAATACGAATCCTGTCATCATTAGAAAGATACTTACTCAGCTTAAGAACGCAGGGCTAATAAATGTTATCAGAGGAACAGGCGGAATAGAGCTTACAAGAGAGCTTAAAGATATAACTTTTTATGATGTGTATCAGGCAATAGAGCCTTTGGAGGATGGAGATCTATTCAGATTTCATGAATCACCAAATCCAGAGTGCCCTGTTGGTAGGAATATCCATTCGCTATTGGATGATAAATTGAAAAACATCCAGGAAGCGATGGAATCAGAGATGAAAAAATACACTCTTAATGATTTAAGATCCGGAATGCAGGAACTGTTGGCAAAAGAAGCTTAACAATGAGACTCTGAGGTGTTTACATCAGAGTCTTTTTTAGAAGGATGTGGAATATGGAAACTAAGGCTATGCCAAAGAATACTACACAGGAAGAACGTCTGGATTATCTTGTAGAAGGATTCAAGGCAGATTCTGATGAATATAAGGAAATACAGACGCAAAATAGTACGGAAGATAAAAGACGAATCTTAAGGTCACTTATGAATATCCGTATGCCGAAAGAATTGTCCTCTGATGTAATGAAAGTACAGGATGAATATCTGACAGAAAGAGCGGTTGAAAAGGGTGTGGTGAATCTATCAGACATCCCGGTTATCAGGGATGGACTTTCTATTTGGCAAGGGGATATCACAAGACTTTCGGTGGATGCTATTGTTAATGCCGCTAATTCGCAGATGCTTGGTTGTTTTGTTCCGATGCATACTTGCATAGATAAAGCGGCACCTACCTCAATCACACAGGTATACAACAAAAGAATGGCAAGGTGCTCGTAAACCTTGCTATGCCTGTACCGAAGCCTTCTGATGAAGCGGAACCAGGGGATATTCTCCGGTTCTATAGAGAGCAGCAAGGCATAAGCCAGGAAGATCTTGGAAAAGTAGTGGGTATTACGAACTGGGGAATTGTGAATATTGAAAAAGGTTTTAATCCGATTTATTACAAGGACGCAGTTGCTTTTGGAAAAACGCTTGGAATAGACCCAGATGTATTACTAAATGAGTATACAAGGTTTTGTAAACCCGGATATGGAAAACGAATTAAAACAATAAGGAACTTATATGGTGTTTCTCAGTATGATTTTGCTGAAATGCTTGGTGCTGACAGGAGCACAGTTTCCGTATGGGAAGCTGAAATAGAAGAACATCATCCAAATCCTGAGAATTACTTAAGATTAACGGAACTTGCTAAGAACGTAGGAATTGAAATAGAAAAGCTTATTGATAATCCTGATATTTATCAAGATGAATATACTATTTTTGCTAAGCACGGATTTGGTATTAAGGTTCAGAAAATCAGAAAATCCAATGGAATGACGAGAGAGCAATTTGCCAGGGCGATAGGTTGTGACAAAAATGAAGAAGGATTCTGGGAATGCGAATTTAAATGCCCATCTAGACCATCATATTATGCATTAAAACGTATGGCAGAAGTATGTGGAATTGATCTTGATAAGCTAAATGAGGATCCTGAAGGATATGAATGCGTATATCAGGATTTCTTTGATAAAAAATGCGGGCGAAAAATAAAAAGCATTCGCATGGCTTATAGAATGAAATTATGCGATTTTGGTGACTTGCTTGGGGGTACAGGGGAAGCTGTATCAAAGTGGGAAAGAAATATCTGTGTTCCTGAATTTAAGTATGTAAAAATAATTGAGAGAGTAGCACTTAAAAAGGGAATAACACTTGCTCAGCTGAATGAATGCCCTGAGCTTTTTGAGGATGATTATGAAGCCTTTTGCAAACCAGGTTATGGAGCATTATTGTCAGATATACGAAACAGCATGAGTGTTTCACGAGCTGAGTTTGCGAGAATGATTGGTATAAAACCATCTACTTATTGCCTTTGGGAGAGAGAACAATTTATTCCCAACAGAGATAACTATAATGTGCTTAAGAAAGCGCTGGCTGAGAAAGGAGTTTCGCTAGATGAATCATACAGAACAAAGAATATGGCTGATTAAAGAATTACAAAAGGATCCTTCGCAGCTTAGTAATTATCCCATACCTGCTGACGAGCAAGGACAAAAGGATTTGCTGCGAGGACTAATGAATATATGGATGCCGAAGGAACTTAGTGATGAGTTCCTTAAAATCCAGGATGAGTATTTGACCGAAGAAAACAGAAGAATTGGAATTACGGACATTGAAGATTTACAGCCAATAGCAGGTAATAACAGACTATACCTATGGCAAGGAGATATGACTACATTAAAGGTGTCAGCCATTGTTAATCCGGCCAATGAAGCCTTATTGGGTTGTTTCCGAATTTTACATTCCTGCGCGGATAACGTTATTCATTCAAAAGCTGGACTTGGCCTCCGCTACAAATGTAACTGCATCATGGAAAAGCAGGGACATCCAGAGCCAACAGGGCAGGCTAAGATTACTCCGGCGTATAATTTACCTTGTGATTATGTTATTCATACCGTGGGCCCTATAGTTCAAGGACCTCTGACTAAAAAACATGAGGAACTATTGGCATCCTGCTATAAATCATGCCTTGATATAGCAGAAGAAAATGGCGTAAAGAGCATTGCTTTATGCTGCATTTCTACCGGTGTTTTCATGTTCCCTAATCAGAGAGCTGCTGAAATTGCTGTTGAGACAGTTAGAAAATGGCTTAATGAGACTGGCAGTGAGATGAAGATTGTTTTCAATGTATTTAAGGACCTTGATTTTGAAATATATGCAAAACTGTTAAATGGTTAAACTGTAAGGAGTGTTTTACAATGATAAAGGCTAAGATCAGATCGTTTCAGCCAAATGGATATCAGGAAACAATAGAAAAAGGTCTAAGTGCCATACATAGCTTTAACAGCGGTATGAATCTTGGAAAAGATGATGATATAGAGCAGCTTGACAGATTAAAAGAAGAAATAAAGACAGCTGATGCTATTGTTATTGGAGCCGGGGCAGGACTTTCTACTTCCGCAGGGTTTACGTACAGTGGAGACAGGTTTAAAAAGTGGTTTTCTGATTTTGAAGAAAAATATGGTTTTCAGGACATGTATTCAGGCGGGTTTTACCCATACAAAACCAAGGAAGAGTTCTGGGCATATTGGTCAAGATATATCTACATCAACAGATACCTTGATGCACCTAAAGATACTTATACAAAGCTTTATAACCTTGTTAAGGATAAAGATTACTTTGTGATTACTACAAACGTGGATCATTGCTTTCAGAAAGCAGGCTTTGATAAGAAAAGATTATTTTACACTCAGGGAGATTATGGTCTGTTTCAAAGTTTGAATCCTGCAATTAGGGAAAACTTTAATAATGAAGACTGGGTGATGAATGCCATGAAATCTCAGGGATTTGTTAAGGATGGTAATGGGATTTTTGCAATACCATCTGGAGGCATGGTCAGAATGGAAATTGACAGCAGTTTGATTCCAAAGTGTCCGATTGATGGCAGTGATGTTACCATGAATCTTAGAAGTGATGATACATTCCTTGAAGATGGAGGCTGGCATAGAGCATCAGCTGCTTATTCTGATTTCCTTAGAAGACATGAAAACCTGCAGGTGCTTTTCCTGGAGCTTGGGGTAGGCAGCAATACACCAGTAATAATTAAGTATCCATTCTGGCAAATGACAATGGAAAATGAAAAAGCTACATATGCATGCTTGAATTACAAAGAGGCATACTGTCCCAGAGAGATAGAAGATAGGAGCGTATGCATTAACAGTGATATAGATGAGCTTTTGGATAAACTGGCATGATTTCAGAAAAAGAAAGATATTATCGGTATTAGAGATAGAAGGAGAAGACACAAGTAATGAGTGGTGCGAGTCAGTTACGGATGAGGACTATTTGAAAATTCAGTAAAAGTACAGGCATATTAGGAAGAGATAAAGGCTTAGGGCGTATAGACCATATGGTTTATACGTCTTTTTCTTTTACACCGAATTATCTGCTTGGGGTTGAGGAGAAGGAAGAGGATGCTTTTGATATGGAAATGAAGAATTTACTGAGGCGGATAACAGATGATAGGGTAAAGGCAATATTGGTGGCACAGATAAAGGCAGTAGCAAATATTTAAAATATGACTCGCTTGTACAATAAAATTTGTGCCAGATGCACCGCAAAGTCACACAAAAGTATCATCGGTGATACTATGTTTCAAAAAACTGCGTACTTGTGGGGCTTTGTATATTTCCTATAACATATGCATTGTAACGAAGAGATATGTGTGAAATATAGGAGGTACTAATAGATGAGTACAATAATTGAAAAATTCATGACACAGGTAAATGAGAATAAAGATGCTTTAGCAGTTTTTGATAATGAAAGAAATCTTAGTAGAAAGGAATTGCTTTTATTGGCAGATACAATAGCTGCAAGACTTCCCAAAGGATGCAAAAGAGTAGGCATAATGATGAACCATTCAGTTGAAATGATAGCATCCATATTTGCAGCATTGAGGGCTGGAGCAGCATATATACCTGTTGAACCATTTTTTCCAAAGGAAAGAATCAGATACATGATGGAAGAGGCTGAGGTGAGCGTGCTTATCACGAACAGAGAATATGCAGACAGATTTCCCAAGTTAACAAATATAATTGTAGACAAAGGATTAGCTATAGAGGAAACAGCTGTAGGTGATGCTGAATATGACGAAAAGGATTTGGCTTATATCCTTTATACATCAGGAACTACAGGGAAGCCCAAGGGTGTTTCTGTAACGAATGCAAATGTATGTCATTATGTGAGAGCATTTTGCAATGAGTTTCACCCAGCCTGTGGCGATATAATGCTTCAGCATTCTGTTTGTTCTTTTGATATATTTGTTGAAGAGGTATTTACAACTCTTTTATCAGGAGCGGCCTTGGCTATTCCATCGGATGAAGAAAGAGCAGATGTTAAGAAGCTTATCGGATTTATCAAAAGAAATAATGTGACTATGCTTAGCGGCTTTCCATATCTTTTACAGGAAATCAATGACCTTCCGGAAATACCTAAGAGTTTGAGACTCCTCATAAGCGGAGGAGATGTTATAAGAGCTTCCTATATTACAAATCTTCTTGGAAAGGTGGAAGTTTACAATACCTATGGTCCTTCCGAGACCACAGTGTGCGCTTCTTATTGCAGATGCACCAAGGATAATGTCCTTGAAGATGGCACATTCCCTGTCGGAAAGTCTGTGCTTGGAACAGAAATCAAAGTCATGGATGAGGAAGGAAAAGAACTTCCAGATGGAGAAGTCGGAGAAATCTGCATTTTCGGAGGCGGCGTTTCTAACGGGTATATAGGAAACCGTTTTGAGGAGAATAAAGCATTTGTAAATACTGCAAACGGAAGAATGTATAAAAGCGGTGATCTTGGTTACTATCTGCCAGATGGCAACATTGCTTTTCTTCACAGAAAAGATACCCAGATAATGATTAAGGGAAAAAGAGTTGAGGTAAGTGAAGTTGAAAATATCCTTACCAAGTCAGCGCTTATCAAACAGGCATATGTTGCACCAAAAGTTGATGACAATAATCTATCCTACATGGTTGCCTATGTAGTGCCGGAAAAAGAGAACGTCAAACTTGCGGATATTACAGATTACATGAAGGATTATCTGACAGATTTTATGATTCCGGAGTATTTTGTTGAGCTTAAGCGCCTTCCACTTAATGCAAACGGTAAGGTTGATAAAATGGCACTTCCAAATGTTTTAAGGAAGGTGGCAGCGTGATAGATAATAATATAGCGATAAAAGAGCTTAAGGCAGATGATATGGAACTTTTGCTTTCACTTAGAATGGAGGTTTTGTCAAATGTCTTTTTTCAGGAAAAAGAAAAGCTCTCGGATGCTGAGTGGAATGATATCAGAAAAGAAAATGAAGAATATTATCAGGAAGAGCTTAAAAAGGGCGGTCATGTGGCTTGTGCAATATATGTGTCAGGAGAACTGGCAGGATGTGGCGGAGTTTGCCTGTATAGAGAGATGCCATCTCCGGACAATCGCAGCGGCAAATGTGCCTATCTTATGAATATATATGTCAGGCAGAAGTACAGAAGGCAGGGACTGGCAAAGGAGATATGCAGATATCTTATAGAGAGGGCGGCAGAGAAAGGTGCTGAAAAGATCTATCTTGAGAGCTCCGATATGGCCGTTGAATTATACAGATCCCTTGGATTTGAAGACATGAATGGCTACATGAAATTAAATACGATAAAATAGATTTATGTAATATCGTAAATCTTGTTTGGAACGGAGGTTTTATATGTTTTTCAAATCGTTATCTGATAATACACAAAAGAGGCTGATCCGTCGTCTTGAGGAGGTCAAGTTTGAAACAGAGAGGTAGCGGATAGGAATAAAGTTTAGGGCATGATAAATAAACCACCTGGAGGTAGTCGAAAAATTAAATATTTGGGGCAAAGATCTACGATGTCACTTCTGCAAGATCATCTTTGATGATAAAACCTCTGGACTTCAATAGATTAAGAGCCTGAGCAGTTGTAAGAGTTTTCTTTTCTTCAACGGACTTCTGAATAAAATAACCATCAGGAGTATAGGGCTTAAGATCTGTGAGTATGTGCCAGATAGCGGTCAGGAGCATACGACAGATTGCAATGATGGCTTTCTTGTGACCACGATGTGATTTGATACGGCGATAACGTTCTGTAATTTCGGGATGCTTCTTGGATTTGATCAAAGCATTTGCAACTTGCACCAATACAGGTTTAAGATAAATACCAGCACGGGAAATCCTAGTGGATTTGATTTTGAAATTGCTTTGGTCATTGCGTGGACAGCATCCAGCCCAGGAAACAAGGTGCTTGTCTGTGGGGAAGACAGACATATCGCCACCTATTTCTGAAAGTATCTGTATTGCCGTGAATGGATTTTTATCCAACCCCGGAACTGTACGAATTAGGGCAAGAGCATCGTTGTAAGGATCAGAAACACGAAAGATTTCCCGTTCTATTTCATTCTTGTGTTTCTCTAACTCATCTATGTGATCCAGACATTGACGAAGCTTGATTGCTTGCTCCTTACAGATAGCGCCATCAACGGCAGCCTGGATTTCCTCAATTGGATGCTTACATCGCCTGTCAACAAAAGGAGTAACATCGAAACATTCCCCGGGATGCTTAAGAATATATTCAGTTATGGATCTGGAAGATTTGCCAAAAACATCAGTGAACACTTCATCAAGCTTAAGATTTGATACTGTGAGACAATTAAGGGCACGATTCTTTTCGCCTGTGATCATACAGATAAGCTTGAAACGGTATCTCACAAGATCTCTAAGATGACGAATGTCAGCTGGCGGAATGAAGGAAGGCTTGATCATGTCACACATAAATAAGTCACATATCCATTTTGCATCCTTACGATCGGTTTTATTACCTTTTTGGGGCTTTGTATATTTGGGATGGGCAAGTACGACATTACAAGACTTTTCAAGGATATTAAAAACGGGTATCCAGTACTTGCCAGTAGATTCCATGCAGACATCAACACAATGATACTTGGCCAGCCATTCAGCAAGTTCACGCAGTCCTCTTGAGAAGGACGAGAACCTTTTTTCAAAATACTCAGTGCGGCCATTTGCATCGGTAATACCAATGCATGCATAGATCCAGGTTTTGTGGACATCAAGCCCACAGCAGTTCTTTCGAAAGATTTTAAATGCCAATAGATAACCTCCTGTCACATTTTATAGTTGTAAAGCTGACAGTGACTGGTCATCCGGCGAAATCGAGACAACTTCGGAAGAGATAAGTTTACGGGCTACGGTATGCGCCATTCGTTGATGCCTTTACAGATGACCGACAACATATAATCATGCGAGGTGGCCGCTATACCGCCCCGCCACTCACCTCCACGTGTTCTGTAGTATGTCAGCCTTACGAATAAAGAATATAACAGGAAACTTTAAAATAGAAAACAGGGAAAGACGCTGGGTTTCATAACCCCGTTGGTGTCTTTCGCAGAAAGACAGTTAATAATCATGATATCAGGACACGCGGCATCAGTCGATCCGATAATTCTCATTCCGCTATTGCAGGGATTCAGGACCTCTTGACAGGATATAGCTACGGCGAGTTCTATGACTGGGATCTTTATTATGAAAATCTGTATCTTTCACATTTTGGTATTGCCCGTTACTGCCGTACGAATTTTGAGGCATTCCTGGACCGGCAGCTCGAATGTGGTTTTGTCGCACGCACGATGATGGAACAGCGAATGAGGCAGCATTTCAAACCTTTTCTTGCTCAAATCGCCGTCTTAGGTTCTCGTCAGTTTGGCCGTTTTGAATGGCTGAAGGACCGTTATTATCAAAGGCTGATAAAATATCTGGATTACTGGTGCTGGTTCTGCGATTTTGACAAAAATGGACTAAGTGTGTGGGACAGTGCTGATCATTCCGGGATGGACAATCAGGATCTTAGGGCAGGACATATTTACAGCATGACGATCGAGGGGGTTGACCTGAACAGCTATCTGGTCCGCGAGTTTGATGCAATGTCTGTCATTGCGGAGGGACTGGGGCTGGAGGAAGATGCTTCTCAGTGGAAAGAGAAGGCTGCTGCCATGCGCGGAAGAATCAACGATATTATGTGGGACGAAAAAGACGGCTTCTATTATGACCGCAATGAAAGGACGGGTGAGTTTGTACGTTACAAGTCAGCTTCATCTTTTATGGCTCTATGGGCAGGTGTTGCGACCCAAAAGCAGGCAGACCGCATGATCAAAGAGCATCTTTTAAATCCTGAGGAGTTCTGGTTGGAATACCCCCTTGCATCCTGGGCAAAAAATGAAAAAGGATACTATCAACAGCGCCGCGGGGTTGAATGCACCTGGATGGGAGCTTGTTGGATCCCGGTTAATTACTCAGTCATGCATGCGCTGGTAAGATACGGGTATCAGGAAGAAGCAGCGGAACTTGCCAGAAAGAGTTTTGAAATGGTTTTGTCGGAAGACGCCACCCGAGAGTATTATAATGCCGAAACCGGTGTAGGGCAGGGGCTGAATCCTTTCTGGGGATGGTCAGCTCTTGCATATGGCATGCCTTTTGAACTCGAAGCTGGATATGATCCAACTGATCCGCATGCTGAAATCATACCGCTTCTCTCCGATATAACGGGGGTTGAATATCGCTTTGACAGATAATAATCGTTTGAAGTGATCCGTCGAGCAGCGTATCAGCAACGCCTCCGCTGCCCTGACGTTCATGCCATCCTTCTAAAGAGACCCTCGGGCAGTCGATGAGGAATTTAGAAAAGAGATGGATCGTGGTGCAACCATAGAAAAGAGACTGGATACAATGAAGCAGCTTTATGAAGCAGGAATAAAGACTACTTGCTTTATTTCGCCAATCTTCCCCGGGATTACAGATGTTGAAGCTATTATTGACAGGGCTAAGGACAGATGCAATCTTGTGTGGCTTGAGAATCTTAATCTTAGGGGAGACTACAGAGTTGTGATCATGAACTGGATTCATGAGAATCATCCGGAGCTTGATGAATTATATTATCAGGTTATGATATGTGTGCTTGACAAAAATACTCCTATATGGTAGTATAAAAACTACGATATAGGAGTATTTAATTATGAAGACAAATGGTGGATTTCTTGTTACAAAAATAAAACAGCTGGGTGATCGTATATTTGAAAGGATACTGGCAGAAAAAAACATTGATGCATTCAACGGAGCTCAGGGAAGGATTCTTTATGTCTTATGGCAGGAAGATGGTGTTCCTATTAAAATTATTTCCGAGAAAAGCGGACTTGCAATTACTTCACTTACGACCATGCTTGAGCGGATGGAAAAAAACGGACTGATAAGCCGCAAAACGGATGAAGCTGATAAGAGAAAAACTCTTTTGTTCCTCACAGATAAAGCCAAAGAACTTAAAGAAGCTTATGACTCTGTATCCAATGAGATGGGGAATATTTATTATCGTGATTTTACGGATAAAGAGATTCTTCAGTTTGAAGAGTATCTTAACCGCATCAGGGTAAACCTTGAGGAATGGAGTGACAAATGAGTATCTGTATTAAAGATCAGATTCAGAACATGAATCTTGTTATAGGGTGCACTGTTGGATGTCCGTACTGCTATGCCAGAAACAATACGAGGCGTTATCACATCATAGATGATTTTGAAAAGCCACAGTTTTTTCAAGGAAAGCTTCGTATGATGGAAAAGAAAAAGCCGCA